>CANGVU010000083.1 GCA_947457325.1 Flavobacteriales bacterium
AATCCTAATCCATAGCCTTTGACATTATGGATGTTTCCTGTTGGCACTCGGTACAGTTTTTCAAAAATTCTTTTTTGATTCTCTT
This sequence comes from Flavobacteriales bacterium, assembly GCA_947457325.1. Taxonomy (GTDB): domain Bacteria; phylum Bacteroidota; class Bacteroidia; order Flavobacteriales_D; family Sanyastnellaceae; genus CAMCTV01. The sequence goes on from CANGVU010000083.1 coordinate 86, forward strand.
TGCTAATTCCTAAACCTTTATCAGAAATTTCCAAAACAAAAAATCCACCCTCGTCACTGGTTGTGATTTTAAATTCTGCATTGTCAAGAGAATATTTTAATGCGTTGTCCACCAGATTATAAACCATATTGGTGATGTGCAAAATATCCCCTTGGATGATTGGTGAAACACTGTCCAATTGATCATCTATCAATGCTCGACGGCTTTTGAATTGCAAATCAAAACTCTTCAAAACGGTCTGAATTACTTCATGAACATTAACCTCTTGCAGTTTCATTTTAAGTTGCCCTTGTTCAAAGAGTGATGTGCGCAGCACGTTTTCCACCAACATGCCCAATCGGGTGTTCTCCTCCTTGATCATTTTGATATATCGATCCCTGCTCATTTCAGATTTGACAACGTCATCGTCCTGTAAGACCTCACATGCTAGTGAAATGGTTGCAATGGGGGTCTTTAATTCATGTGTCATGTTGTTGATGAAGTCACTTTTTAACTCGCTCAATTGGCGCTGACGGTATATGGTGCTGAATGAAAAAATGAACAAGCCAATAATTACCGCCAACAATAAAACACTGATGGCCAGCATACTCCACATCGATCCCAACAAATATTTACGATTGTCCGCAAAAGAAACCTGAAGAAAAAACTCTTGTTCCAAGGCATCCTCGGGAAACAAATTGACTTTAAAAATTTCTACTTCTTGATCAATTTTCGAAGACAGACTTTGCCAGAAAATAGTACCATTCTCTTTAACTACACGGGCATGAAAGGGCATTTTTACTCCTTCCCTTTCTAAGTAACTCTTCAATAAATTCTTCAAGAGCACTGTATCCAAACGTTCCTCTACTGCCGGGATAATGTCCACCTCTACAAATGGTGTAGCGCCCAAGGCCCACTGAATACTGTCATCCTCAGGGGCCAATGGTGTTTGAATGGTTTTTTTTGCAAAATCTACCCGAACAATTTCTTCCAAAGTCAAAGACATTGCACGCTGCACATGCTCTGCAAACGCTTGCTCTCGCAAAAGATAGGTATTGTGAACCCAATAAACTTGAAGGGCCAACAAAGAAAGCATGGCAAAAGCCCCTAAACCCAGCCAAATTTTTACCCACTCTTTGCGCATGCCTGCAAATTAGTGAATATTGGTGGGTTGAGGGGCTTTGCTTAACCGTATTTAACAGACAAATGGAGAACTTTGCAGTCAGGGAATCATCAATCGCTCAGTAAATATTTTTCCCTTTGATTGGATAACAATAAGGTACATTCCACTGGATACATCGGGATGGTCTAACCAAAATTCAAACTGCGTTTTGGATTGGTTGTTATTGATCATTTTGCCCATGCTGTCATAAACCTGATATAAACCATCTCCAGACTGTAAACTCGACTCAATTGTTCCGGCAATGCTCTTTGGATTTCCCTCTGTTAATTGACAGGAAATATCAGACAGCATTGGTTCAAACTGGATTTCGGCTAAAGCTAGGTCATTGGGTTCGGTCTGTTCATAAGTCTGAATGTACACCTCATTGGCATTCCACTCATTGCCAGACCAATCCAAGACATCGGAATTATCAGGCAAAGACAATAAACCAAAAACGGAATATTCACCAAATGCGCCAAACCAGTTGTAGCCATTTTTAATCAATGGTTCTGTAACCTCGTTCAAAACGATGTGTCGATTGTTTTGGTCAAAATAATTTCTGCCTTCTGATTGGCTCATGCGCAACAAGGCATCTTGAGCGATGTCTATCCCGTCCATTAATTGTGTAAATTTTGAACATGCCACCCGCAACTCTCCGTTTAATTGATTGATTCCTTGTTCATAATCTGAAAATTGACATTCCTCAATCAGCATAGGTGCATTGGATAATCCCTGCGCTTTGATACCAAAAGCGTTGCCATTACCGGAGAACGTAACACTCCTGAAAGATAACGGTATACCCACCTCATCGCATTCCCAACCAACTCCTAACATATCTGATTGGGAAACGGCCAATGATCCCCTGACCCATTGTTGATTCTCATTCCCAATCCAGCGGGTAGAATTTGCCCTAAGATGTGACTTAAACCCACTGGCTGAAACGTGGTGCATTATGCAATTGTCCATCAAGATCTTGTTGCCTTGAAAAACAACATCCACTTGCAAATCCTCATAAGCTCCTAGAGAATATAGTTTCATTTCTGCTAGTTTCAACATTGTTCCGTTCAACCAGCGCGCCTTATAACCAAATTGAATGGCACCACTGGTACAGTGTATTCCCGCTTGGGCATCATTCTCTGAGTATAGCATGCAGCCTGAATCAATCTGTAAAACATCATCATCCCTATCATCGCCCGTTAAAACTAACATTGAACCATTACCAAAACTTATCGATGGATTGTATTTACTGCGAACAATAACAACCCCTGTTGATCCTGTAATGGGTTGTAGTTCCAATGTCTTGTCTTCTGCAATTTTCAATAATCCCTCCTCCAAGATGAGTTTTGACTCATGATGAGCCAAAGCCATTGACTTGCCCTTGAAATGTATTTCCCCACCCTCAAGGACAATAATCTCTCCACCCAAATTAACCAATGAAGAGAGGTCTTCAATAATAATCTTTGAGCCCGCTCCAACAACCAGCTCACTCCCATAACCCAAAATAACCATTGACTTATCGTACAAACGAATTGAAGCACCTGGAGAAAGAGTCAATTGGCATTTATAATTTCCGTTTTCATCACCTATACTCAATTTTGTTTTGTCTTTTAGAACAAAGCCTGATTGAGCACAATCTGCCAACAACCGCATTTTCTTCATTGGCTGTTGCACCGATTCAATTGTCCCGCAATGAAAGGGTGTGTGGGCATTCAAAGAAACCTCTTGGATGCCAAATAAAGTTGTAGGAAACAAGTAATCATCTCCTGTTGATCCGTAATTGTATGGACTACAGTTGTAATTCAGTGCCGTGGATTGACCAAAATCTATGATATCCAATTGGGTCAAAAGCCATTGTATATTTTGCGGAGTCATGGCTACGTGTGGTTGATTTTGGCCTGATGGAATGTGCCAGAGGTCAAAGGGTGTGCTCCCAGTATTCTGAATTAACGCGTCCAAAATGGCCACATTCTGAATTCCACTATAATTCAAAGCGCTTTCAGTTGAAATAAAGCTATGCTGGAGTGAATACTGTTCGGTTCCAATCTCATTACAAACCGACAAATAATCTTCATTTTCATTCACCACATCTACCAACTCTTTTACTGATGTTCTAAACCCCCCTGCCTTATAATCCAGAGACATCGCTGCATTGCTTATGCTATAAGTACCTGAATATTCAGTGTAAGCAAAAAACAAGAAATCCGAATATGTTTCACTGTAAATCAAATCCGCAATCACGTTCATGTCTTGGGTTGAAGCTGGATGATCGGGATTACCCGGAACAGCAAACAAATGCATTTTAAACTCATCGCCTGAAAAAATGTTAGAGGCATCACAAGACGTTTCCAACAAGGGAGTCCATATTGGATTCTGAAGATTTATACCCAATCCGCTTCCATTAGCAATGGCCCAATTGATTGTCATTTTGGGCATTCCCAATGTTTGAAGATAAGTTTGAAAATTTTCAAATTCCTCGGGGTGAAGCGACTGTCCATTTGTGCTGAAGTGCTGATAAATGAGCATTTCCTTTGCCGCCGGTCTGGTGAGTGCTTCGGTTTCAAATGCTTCCGCTTCTGCAGAAAATGGAGCTAAAAAATCAATGGTCGCTTGAATCGACAACGGTATATTGGCCCCAAGATGCGGAGAATCCCAAGAAATGTAGATTCCCGTACAATGCTTCTCCGAATCTCTCTCCATTTCTGCCAAAGCAACTCTTGCTACTTGCCCTCCCATACTGGCTCCTGCCACAACCAGCGATTGATTGCCCTCCTTGAAGGCATTGCAAAGATGAATCAACCTTTTGAGCAGCGCAGCATTATAAAGTATAGAAGTTGCCCCATCCACAAAATCCAGTAATATCAAATCATAGCCCCTTGAACGCAAGGCCAAAACAAAATCCTCGGATTGCGCGAGCATAGGATAATTGACCTCATCATGTCCCATAAATTGACACCAACCAAAATCACCGATTTGCCCCTGCCATTGCTGCAAATTGAAATCAATGCCCTCCACAAAAACAAAGGGCTTATCAAAGACACCATCCTCACTCCACAAGGTATACGCATTACCCGCCACCTCAGAACCTTGGAAAGAAGTTGATATACGCCAAGGCAAATTTACATTCTCCATCCAAGGTGGACTGTGTGGTAGTAAATTACAACCCGTTACGGAACTTCCTTTTAACTTGGTTGATGTAAAAAATGTTCCTTCCTCTGAGGTGAACCGAAAATGAATAATTCTATCATTGGTTATGTTGTCATACGAAACAATATGGGGTACACTCATGTCCATTGTACTCCACCCCTGACCATCATTAAAATCAACTTCCCAAAAACCTTCCATGTTTGACCATTGATACATTTCTGAAACTACAAAGCGCACAACTCTTTCACGCAAGGTTGCCTCGCTTGATGCTACAAATAGAGCAATCTCACTTTTGTAAACGGAGTCTGTAAATGCCTCTGGAACATAATGGCTACCTTGAATGGAGTCGAAGTAAGATGTCTCATTACCGGCTATATATTGATAGCGCAATACAGTAGGAAAAAGCACCACGGTATTGACCGCCAAATCTTCACCCTCAGCCATTTTCTTCCGCTCTGTAATGCCAGATCCATCATGAAACAACCTACTGTTCAGAAGGCTCTTCATGGCTTGCCATCCCTTGTCATAATCGATGGTATCACCTATTGATGGCAGCTTAGACATGAAGCGCGATTGTTTCCATAAAATTCCCGAGGGAACAGCGCTGGTGTCAATGGAAAATTGGGAAAGTATTGGTTTGCTGAAGAACACAGACAATAGAAAAATAAGGGCAAGGGATTTCCTGCACGATTGAATTTGAATCATGTGATTAAAAATTAAATGGTAAATAATTAGAATTGAATCTTCAGGGTGTCTTCCCCTAAGAACGAAGGATTGGTGAGATAAATAAACTGAGGATCTGTTTGCTCCCCATTGATCAATAGCTTTTGGAAAGCCACACGCTGCTGTTCATTGGCAAACACTTCAATAGTATACACTTCATCTGGTGATAGAAGTTTTACAAATTCAGCCTCGGGCGCGTATGGATAAACATACACTCCGGCAACATTTCCCAATTGGCTGGTATCCTCTGCTTGAATATGAAGTTTTGCTTTACCATACAAATAGTACTCACTATTGCTTCCATTGTGGTCCACTTCCATGGAGCTGGCATAACCCAAATCCCAATAGTCCGCTGTGGATTTAAAATACACCCAATCTGCTGATGATGATCTTGGAATAATAAAACTTCCATCAGATTGGGTTTGCCCTTGCCAATAGGATACATAAGCATTTCCGCCTGTCGCATTTTCTGAAGTAGAACCCAATAGTTGTATTTCAGCCGCTGCTATCGGTTCTTGCGTGCCATACAGGAAGAGTTTTCCTGTAATGCTGCCACTTGTTTCATTCTCAGGCTTACAAGCCGAGAAATAAAGAAGGAGAAGAAAGTAAAAAGTTTTTTTCATTTTGTTTAATTTTAATGCAACAAAATTGAATCGATTTTACATGACTCACACTATTTTCTGTCCTATAAATTATGTGCTCTTATTGTGGTCTATAAGACAACTTGTAATCCAAAACAAAATCCTCAAAAACTGGCATCAATTCTTCATTTAGAACCATTTTCCTTTGTTCTATCTCAGCTGTCATTTCTTTTATGCGCATATCATCTTGAGCATTTTGTTGAACGTGCATCATTTTCCAGAGATCTATTTTGCCTTGATAAAGGGGTAAAATCTCATCTTGCATTATTGTTGACCAATGCTGAACGGACTGCTTCACTCTTTCATCTTCATCCGGGAGTGATAAAGTATCTAAGGTGCTCTTTAATCTTTTCAAGAGCATTTCCAAGGAATCCATTTTTTCATTTACCGCCCGATAGGAGGCAGTATCCCCAAACCCCATCTCCAATCTCTCCGTTACTTCCACTATTGTATTGTATTGCACCACTACTGTATTGAAGTGCCATTGCGCCTTGCGGTAATCACCACGGCAAGCAACCAACATTACCATACAAACCAATAACAACCTAAAAAGCATATC
>CANGVU010000084.1 GCA_947457325.1 Flavobacteriales bacterium
CCCAGGTACTGTAGTAATATCACCTGGTGCCATTAACAATCCCAGCAAGGCAGTAATCGTAATCACCAACAAACCTGATACTGACAACAACACAATACCCAATCCAAATGAAAGGGCATAAGGTTTTAAAAATCTAAATACCGCTAACGAATTTCTAAAAGACTCTTTAGAAATTTTCTTCTTTTCTTTTTCCATAAATGCTTACTCACTATACGCCTTTAACACAGCATCCAATCGGGCTTTCATCTCATAGTAATAACGATCATCCCACAAAACACCTTTTTGCTTCATGCTATATTTTCCTTTTCCAAAAGGCTTGGTCTTCAAAAAGTTCACTCCCAAATAATCGTCATTGCGATACAAGAAGGCATCCATTTCGAGAATCAAACTGGTCGAATTGTCGTTTCCAAACTCCGTAAAATCAACATCGATCATTTTGGGCAAATGATTCAATTCCTTGAACACAATCTGAATACTTGGTGCGTACGGTATTTTCTTAATCTTGTACACACCACTTGAGCTAGCGGTATCCGAGGCGATTTTTTTTCCCTCCGCAAATATTTCAACCACGGCTTTGTTCAAGCCCTTACCCAAAGTGTCTGGCCAAACGGCAGAAGTTATCTTTCCCGATAGCGCTATAAATTTCTTGACATTATTCTGAGCTTGGGATGAAATGACCAAGATGGAAAGACAGAGTGCAAAAAGAAGTTTTCTAAGCATACATCAAAGATAAGGAAACTTTTTTACATTTATTTGTATCTACATTAATTGTATATACATATATTTGCTTCATGAAACTTGAAGAAGAAATAAAGCAAGAAAAATTCAAAAGTGAGCATCACAAGTTGATGATCAATTTGCTTTTCACCTCTTCATGGTTGCATCGTTTACAATTGAGCGTACTCCGACCTTACGACCTGACTCCCCCGCAGTACAACATTTTGAGAATTCTGCGCGGTGCCAAAGGAGAATTATTGAGTTTAGGTGAAATTACCAACCGCATGATAGATCGATCCAGCAATACCTCGCGATTAATCGACAAATTGGTGATTAAGAAATGGGTATCTCGAAAAACCTGTTCCAATGACCGACGCCAAAGTGAAATTGGTATTACCACAGAAGGCCTTCAAGTTTTGGGTCAATTGGATGGGCCCATAGACAGCATTACTGAACAATTTTTATTTCTATCGGTTAAAGAGACCAAAGAAGTAAATCAGTTTTTAGACCAACTCAGAAATCAAAATTTAAATCAAACAATATGAAAAAAATCATGACTATTGCCTTAATGGCATTCACTACTGCAGCTTTTGCTCAGTTAAAAGACGGTAAGTACATCGTAGACTACAAAACTTCAAAAGTAGATTGGAGAGGAGAGAACCTTGTAGGCGGAGGCCACGATGGTTTTGTAAAAGTTTCAAGTGGGAATGTTGTTGTAACAAGAGGCAACATTGCATCTGGAAAAATCAAAATCAACATGAATGACATGACTTGCACAGACATTACCGATGCAGGAACCAACTCTAAATTAATCAACCACTTGAAGGCTGAGGATTTTTTCTATACTGAAAAATATCCAGATGCCATTTATGAAATCACACATTGCACAGCCAAAGCTGATGGTAAGGGCAACACACACGTTGTAAAAGGAAAAATGACCATCAAAGGCATCAGCAAAGAGTTGGAATTCCCAGTAAAAATTGAAGGTCGTGATGGAGACATGAAAGTGTTTGGAGACATTGTATTTGATCGTTCATTGTTTGATGTAAAATACCCCAGCATTGGTAATTACGCCGCCAAGAATGAAATCAAATTGAAATTGAACATTTCATCCAAGATCTAATTGGTATTCAACAAACGAAAAGAGGCTAAGGCCTCTTTTTTTGTTTCAACACTTCCTTATCAGGTTTGAGAAAATAGCGCAGATCCAAAGTCAAGTAAGTCCCACCAATGGGCATCCAAAGATCATTGCCCGCGCCCTTTGACTCTACCCTAAGTTGAGTTAATGCCATGTCTCCCATGGGGCGATGGTAGGACGCTCCAAAATAAAAAAAACCATAATCTTTGGTTCTATATTCAAATCCCAGGTTGGCCGTGGCAGCTAACATTGCCCAACGGGTTCTGAATGTTTTGGCATATGAATCAACATACAAACTATCCTTTAATACAGACCCTGTCTTGTACAAATTACTGGGATAAAAATCCAATGCTAACCCTCCGCTTCCGTTGATATACCATTTGGGACTCAATTGAACATAAATCAAAGCTTGAACAGGAATCTCATAGCCAATCATTTTGTATTTTAACACATCTTCAATCTGATAGCGTTGGCTGTAGAATTTCAATTCAAAATTTCTTTGGACCATTGAAATTCCTGATTCTATACTCCACATGTCATTAATACCCTTGCGAATAACGACTCCAGTATTCCACCCCAGTTTTTGGAATAAAGTAGCATCCAAGGAATCACTAACAAATCGTTGTGGTCCAGTTTCAAAAAACTTACTGGCAAACATGGGCTTTAACTGCAAACCCAGCGTGGTTTGGCCCTTCTGAGCAACTACTGCCAATTGCAAGTAGCAAAACGATATCAAAACAAAAAATCTAACCTTCATCTGAAATGCGCCAAGTGGTCACGTACTCCAATGGTTTGCGGTGTGATTTAAATTCTCCATCCTCCTTGGGATAACCCAAATAAAAGAATCCCAAACACGTCATTCCATCTGTCAACTGCAGAAAATCACGCATCAATGTGTGCTGAATGACCGAGGGTGTTGCCCAAAAACCAGCAAGACCATAAGCAGTAGCAGTAAGATGAAGATTTTGAACAGCAGCACCCATGGCTGCAACCTCTTCCCACTCAGGAACCTTTTGCGCAGGATCTCTGTGCATATTGACAGCAATGACAACAGAAGCTGTTAAAATTCTATCCTTCATTCGCTGCACCTTATGCAAATTAATGTCCTTGGGATCTTTCTCATTGGTAGCGCAGAAAAAGGCCAACTCTGCCAATTCCAATTTGGATTCATCGTTCATGACAACAAAACGCCATGGTTGTGTAAGTCCATGATTGGGAGCCCAACAGGCATTGGTCAACATCAACTCTACTTGTTCACGGTGGACTTTTCTTGTACCAAAATGTTCTGGAGCTATCGATCTTCTATTGCGGATAAGCTCAGTTACTTCACTTAAATTGTACTTCATAATTGAATTTCAAAACTACATGCAAATCAGGAAACAATTACATTTGTTGACTGTAAAAAACACAATGACAAAGAATATACTCATCACCGGTGCGGGCTCAGGAATGGGTCGAGCAACTGCAATAGTCTTATCACAAAATTCAGATTACCGCATCATCTTGGTTGGTCGAGACCAAGCCAAACTATCAGGTACTTTGGCGCAAATGAATAGACACAACAATCATCTCATTTGGGCCATGGACATCCGAGATAGTGTTGCCTGGGAACAACATTTGAACAGCCATACAGTGACATCACTTTTTGCAGTATTTGCCAACGCAGGAATTGGAGGTGAAAATCAGTTTGGTGAGGGGGATCGTTGGAAAGAAATCATCAGCACCAATTTGGATGGCACCTATTATACCGTTCAATATTGCCTTCCCTTGCTCAGAAATTCTGACACAACTTTCAAACACATCTTAATTACCTCATCATGTTTGGCGCGCTTTGGCGTTCCACGATACACTGCCTATTGCACTGCCAAAACAGGCCTTTTGGGATTGATGCGTTCTTTGGCGGTTGAGTTGGGGCAAGAGAAAATATTGGTCAACGCTTTAACACCCGGTTGGGTAGAAACGGATATGGCTGTTGCGGGTGTAGAAAAACTCGCTGAGGCAAATGGCCGATCATTATCTGAAGAAATGAAGATTCAACAATCCATTGTTCCATTGCAAAGATTCAGTCAGCCGGAAGAAATCGCTCATTTTGTTGATTTCCTTTTTTCTGAAAAACAAACTTCAATTACGGGTCAGGCTTTGGACATCAACAATGGATCTTTTATGCTATGAAAAAGATTTCGCACCTTTTGTTTTTGTGTCTTTTGGCTTTACCGTCGATGGGGCAATACAGCAATGATACCATTGCCTTGTCTAAAATTTATGAAGAAGTATTGCTGCATGGAACTTGCTATGATGAGTTGAGGCATTTGTGTAAAAAGATTGGACACCGAGTGGCAGGATCGCAATCGGCACAAAATGCCATTGATTGGGGTAAAACGCGGTTGCTAGAACTAGGCGCTGACACCAGTTACTTGATGCCTGTTGACGTTCCCAAGTGGTCAAGAGGAAATATGGAGTATGGGAAGGTTCATATGGGAAACGGCAAGGAGATTCAAATTCCTATTGCGGCTTTGGGCGGATCAGTTGCCAGCACATTGAAGGGGAAGATTGTGATGGTTAACAGTGTTCAAGAATTAGAGAGCGTTGACCCCAAAAAGATCAAAGGTAAAATTGTATTCATTAACAAACCTTTAGACGCAGCACTAATCAACACCGGAGCAGCATATGGCAGTGGAGGAGAAACCAGATGGAAAGGCCCCAAATTGGCTGAAAGCAAGGGTGCCATTGGTTGTCTTACTCGTTCACTCACTTTGGCTGACGATCAATTTCCGCACACAGGTGCAACTGAAGCAACCAATATACCAGCGGCGGCATTGAGTGCATACCACAGTAAGTGGTTGAGTGATGCGTTAAAGTCCGATACAGATATTGAATTTGAATATCATCTGGAATGCAGCAATGGAGGAAGGGTTCAACAAGCCAATGTTATTGCAGAGATCAAAGGAAGTGTATATCCCAATGAAATCATTACGATTGGTGGGCATTTGGATTCCTGGGACATTGGAGAAGGGGCGCATGATGATGGGACTGGATGCGTTCAAAGCATGGAGGTTATAAGAACACTTCGTGCTTTGGACTACAAACCCAAGAGAACCATACGTGTTGTATTGTTTATCAACGAGGAATTTGGAAATGACGGCGGGATTACTTATGCAAAAAAAACGGTAGAACAAGGGGATCGCCATTTAGCAGCCATTGAAAGTGATGGAGGTGGATTCAGTCCCAGAGGCTTTAGCACACAATCTCCAGATGCTAGGTATGAGCAGTGGGTGCAATGGTTGCCCCTTTTTGAACCATACAATTTACACTCTTTCAAACGTGGATGGAGCGGAGTGGACATTGGCCCTCTAAAAAATGATGAAGTTGCATTGTTTGCGTTGAATGTAGACAATCAAAGATATTTTGACTATCACCACACCGCTAATGATATTTTTGAAAATGTGAACAAACGAGAACTACAATTGGGAGCAGCGTCTATGACTGCTTTGGTGTATTTGATTGATCAACATTTTTCTCCACTTCCCTAATCACAGCCACATTTGCGCATGCCAAGATTGCGCAAAAGGTTTTATGAGATTTTCTACATGATGGAAATGTGTGAGTGTGCTGTCGACAATTAAGGTTTGATCATGAACCACATTGGCTTTGCGCAAAGCCCAAAACTGGCTCAATTTAGACATTACCCATTCTTGATTCTCAGCTTGATACATGACCCAACTTCGATCCAATAAATCCATGTTCCAATGGATAGCTAAACCCTTTATCCAAGCTACACTTTTATCAATGCTACAACCAGAAACCCCTTCATAATCATTCCCTGCCACGATCAAAATACACCTACCCTCAATCAACCAAACATCCGCGGAATTGGCCTTTCCATGCGTATTCCATTGTGAAAGAAAATCCTTCATGGACTGCTGGAAATAAGTAAGTTCATCTTCTACTAGTGGCCTAGGAACCCAATAAAACCACAATTTGGCATTACTAGGAAATTGCTCGGTTTCTTTCTGAATCTTGATCATGCGTGAATAAATTATAAATAAAAAATAGAACAAAAAGGGAAGGTGATTGAAGAATCATCCACAACTTTCTTGCAATAGCAAATATGGCATCAGAACCGGTGACGTGGGAAACAAAATACATGAATAAAACAAGAAAGATTAACACCAAATAATAGTAAACAATCCAAAGTCGTCGGATAGACAAGATAGAAAAACACAAAGGCAGCATCAGCCATTCTAACAAAGCAAAGCACAAAGTGAAAAGAACAGGAATAACCCATTTCATGGTTGCCCAAAAAGACAAACTTTTTGTATACATCCAATGAAAATCAGAATGGGTGTGAAAAAAGGAAAAAGGCAAATTTTGTTCGTCTTGTTTTTTAAATGAAATTCGTTCTTCCAGAGATAGC
>CANGVU010000085.1 GCA_947457325.1 Flavobacteriales bacterium
CCTCCATTCCTCGTTGGTTGAGTAGCTAGTGAGCTCCATACCGTTCAATCCTCAGTATTGCTTAACCTGATCTGCAAAACTCTGATTGCGCGTTAATACATCTACCAATCTATGATTTCCTACTGAGGAGAACTCATTCACCACGCGTTTCCCCAATTCTTTGCATTGCAATTCAAAGGAAAAGACACTTCCCTTTCCCAACTCAGATTCTAGGGTTATTGCGCCACCCATCATCTCCAACAAATTATTGGAGATCACCAATCCCAAACCAGAACCACCATACTTTTTTGTTGTTGATGTATCGGCCTGTCCAAACGCGGTGAATAAAAACTGCTTCTGATCTTCGGAAATCCCAATTCCTGTGTCTGCTATTTCTACTCTCAAGGCGACATTCCCGTCAAGTTCTCCCGTCTTAAACACACGCAATACCACTTTGCCCTCATGGGTGAACTTAACAGCATTACTCAGCAAGTTAACCACTACTTGTCTCAAGCGCACAGGATCTGCCTCTATATCCAATAGCAAGGACTTGTCAAAATCAAACTCCAAAGAAATTTTCTTTTGAATCGCGCTCTGTCTAACCAGCGATACTGCATTTTCCAAGAGTTTCAACAGATCCACCTTCTCCTTAACCAGCTTCATCTTCCCTGCTTCAATTTTTGAAAAATCCAATATCTGGTTGATTAATTCCATGAGCGCTAATGCAGAGTCATTAAGATGCCTAACATACTGATCTTGCACACCATCCAACTTTGTACTTTTCAACAGCTCTCCAAACCCAATTACACCATTCAATGGAGTTCTCAACTCATGAGACATATTCGCCAAAAACTCAGACTTAGCCTTGTTTGCTGAATTGGCCATAGTTGTTTTTAAAACCAATTCCTTGTTCTGTAAATTCCTTCGAACCACTGAACCAATATTGTCCGCTAAAATGCGCAAAAGGTGACGTGAGTCGTCTGTCCATTCTACAAATTGATGTACTGCATCAAACCCGATAAAACCATACAAAACTTCACTCTCTCGAACAGGGATGCTCAACAAAGATTTGATACCCTGCGGCTCCAAAATTTCCTTCTCTGGTGCCCAATTTGAAGGCAGCCGTTCCAAATCTTCAATATAGATTTCATCTCCAGTAATCATGGTTTGAATCCAATTGGGAAAAATCTCACTGGGCAAATCTTGCAAATACTCAATTTGCGGATCAACTCCTGCCTTGCACCACTCATTGGTGTTGGAAGCTGTCAGTTTTGACTCAGAGAATTCAAAATAGTACGCTCTATCAACACCAGAAAATTCTCCAATTTTGGACAAGACTGCGTCCAATCTATCTGAAAAATTCTCATCATTGGATTGTATAATGAGGGATGTACATTCTACTAAGAGTGCGTTAAACGCTTTATAAAACTCTGAACTTTTCATACTTAATTGTAAAGCTATATACTCATCAAAGGTAGGATAAACAGGGAAAGAGATACACCGTAAAGCAAATAAACAAAAATGAACAAAAACACATCTACGGTTACTAAACCTACTCCAATTACTTCTTCATTATCTAGGGATACTTCACTGCTGTTTCTCACGCTAGGCTTTTTGTAAAGGAAAATAACAATTCACTGGGCGAATATCAATTCGCACTTACTTGACCCCTTGTATGAACTGATCAAACAAATACCGCGAATCATGCGGTCCGGCGCTGGCTTCAGGATGGTATTGTACGCTAAAAACATTTTTGTTCTTTAAGGCAATACCCGCGATGGTGTCGTCGTTCAAATGAATGTGCGTAACCTCTACATTGTCTTGCGAAGCTATGGACTCCTTTGAAATCACAAAACCGTGATTCTGGCTGGTAATTTCCGACTTGCCCGTTTTTAAATTCTTAATCGGATGGTTGATGCCACGGTGTCCATTGAACATCTTCTCTGTCTTCAATCCTTGGCTCAATCCGATGATCTGGTGTCCCAAACAAATGCCAAATCCTGGCACGCCGGAATCAATCAACTCCTTCACCAATTGAATGCTTGAATGCATCACCGATGGATCTCCTGGGCCATTGCTGTACATGATGCCCGTTGGCTTCCAAGACAACACATCAGCTACGGTGGTGTGCATCGGAAAAACCTTGCAATACGCACCGCGCTCAGTCAAACATCGAACGATATTTTTCTTGATTCCAAAATCTATCACTGCCACACGAATCGCGCTGTTCTCATCGCCCTCAAAAAAAGCTTCCTGACAACACACCTCTTGAGAGAGCGACAAGCCATCCATGGATGGCACTTGCGCCAATTGGGCTTTCAGTTCTTCAATGCTTTTGCTTTCGTCCGAGCTGATGATGCAGTTCATGGCACCTGCCTTGCGGATGTGGCGAACCAAAGCGCGGGTATCGATGTCAGATATCCCCACCACCTTATCGCGAACCAAATAATCCTGTAATGTTCCGATAGGACCAATGCGACTCGCAACATCGGAAAACTTCTTGATGATAACCCCTGCAACCTTGCAAGACTCACTCTCAATCTCATCCTGGTGCACCCCATAGTTCCCAATGTGGGCGGTGGCCATGATGAGTACTTGACCGAAATAGGAAGGATCCGTAAACACTTCTTGGTAGCCGGTCATGGCCGTATTGAAAGCTATTTCTCCCGTTGTTACTCCAACGTATCCACAAGATTTCCCTTGAAAAACAGTGCCGTCAGCAAGAACTAAGACAGCAGGTTGACTAATGCGATTCATTAGATTGCGAAATTAAACCATTTCTTTTGGAGATGAAACGAAAGATTTGAACAAATGACTACCGAATACCTTTTACTTTTTGAACTACACACAAAGAACAATCGTTCTATTTTCGTTCAAAATCTTTACAATGAATCAAGACGATCAAGCGAGACATCTGGCTCCTGTGCAAGAAATCAAGACGATAGATGCCCGCATTAAGCCGGCCATTCTTCCTCCCCACCCCGATTCAAGGTTGGACTCCCAGTTGTTGAAACACCATCCATTGGCGGATACAGGGATGGTTTATCGGGACATGACGAATGTTGAATCCAAAAAGAAGAGCCTGCATGCCATCATTGCCCAATTGGATGTGAGTCACAACCTACGCTACCAGAAAACGCCCGAGGACACGTATTGCAATGTATATTCATTTGACTATTGTCATTTTTCTAAAGTATATTTACCGACAGTTTGGTGGACTGAAGAATCTTTGAAGAAGGTGCTGAATGGAGAGGAAGTCACGCCCATCATGTACGATACCGTAGGACACATCTATTCCAATGCCCTTCACGATTGGCTGTTAACGTGGGGAATTAGTTTCGGATGGCAACGGATGACCAGCTTCGACGAGGCGCAACGCAAAGTCAACGAGGAAGGAGGCGTGGGAATCATCTGCGCCAAGCGCGTCACCTTTGGATTGTCTGGACATATTGTCCCCATCGTACCTGAGACCAAACAAAAACAAGCTTACCGCGAAAACGGTGTAGTTGTCTATCCGCTTCAATCACAAGCCGGAAAAGTGAACTACAATTATTTTGCTAAGAAAAGGAAGGACTGGTGGAACAACGAACGTTACCAAAGGTATGTCGTGTATTATCATGCTTGATTCCTTTTCAAACCACACCAACTCGACCAACACACAACGACACACATGACAAATAACCCGATTATAAAACACTTCTGGGGCATTGGGTTAGAGAATGAAACCTATTTCCAAATGGAGGAATGGCTCATCGTTGATGGCCAATTTATCCGCACAGAGATGGGCCGTGAGCGATACAGCATCAATTATTTGAATTGCTACAAAGAAGGCACATTGGATATTTTATTGGCCGCTGCTTTTGATCCAGAAAAAAAGTACCGCGTCAGCAGAATGATCAACAGCCACTCATTGGACAAGATGGATGTGCATTACGAGCACAAGACCCTGCTTTCCAAAACCCCCAATTTGGAAAACCCTGAATATTCTGGAAAGTCCATCTTGGAAACCTTTCTGGAGCAGCAACCCCATGCCATACAAAGTTTATTGACACAAAAAAACAACCCCAATGGCCCCATTATTTTTGATGGAGATACCATTGAGTTTGTCACCAAATATTTCGAGAACCGCACCGTAGAAGATACTGTTCGTGAATTGCAAGCCACCAAAAAAGTTTTCTTGGATAAACTGAATGAAACAAAAATCATTCAGAGTCACCTGCATTTCACCGATTACAATGTGGGCATCAACATGTTCATGACCAACCAAAAGAATTTGGTCTTATTTAACAACGGAACGTTTCACTTTCACTTCACCCTGCCTACCCTCACATCGGACAGTCGCATAGTGGACTACGGACAATTTGACAAGGTGCACGGCAATGCCATTTATTTACTACAATGGTTTGAGCCTTTGTTCATCAGCACCCTGGGCAGTCCCGATATCATGGGTGTGATCAGCAAAAAACATGGTTTGCAAGACCAATTTGCTTGCGGATCCATGCGCAACGCCATGTCAAGATACACTGGGGTGGGAACCTATCACCAAAGCATGGCCAAAGGAAAAATCCTTACCTACCCTGTTGAGGATTTTAGAAAACTATTGAAATTTGACAAAGAAGACAACATCTGGTGGCGCGACCAAATTGAGAATGCCCTTTCTTATGAGTTATTGACCGACCTGGGATTGGACTTTAACCGCGAGAAACTTTACCAAAGTGGATTTGAGTTCCGCAGCTTTGATGAATTCCCCGCAGGCCATTTACCTGCCGTACTAAATGCAATTGTGTTAATCTGTGAGCATGCTTTGCAATTTGATTCAGTGCCTTGGTGCACAGACAATATCACTTGGAACAACATTGTTTTCCGTACATTGAAAGACGGTCACTTGGCCGAAATCAGTGCAGCGGAGAAAATGGAGTTCCTGCAAGTTTTCCATTTGGATAACTTATCTGCTTCACTGCCGGCTAGCCAACGATTGGATGCCTTCTTCTTTTCTATTTTGAAAGAACTCCATGCGCGATACCAAAATAACAATCAGATCATGGATTCCCTATTGGGAGGCCCGATGACAGAGGCCCCACATTGGAGCAATTTCAATCAGTACCAAGTAGAGCAACATTTGAAGCAATTGGAACCTGTATCTCCTTAAGCATTTTCAAAATCCATATCTCATAAGGTCTGCCCGCTATCCAATCTTTAGAACCAATGGCGACTTTGAAGTATCGCATAATTCAAATTGTTATTTTTGGTTAAGGAACAAGTTGTTCATCTTTTTTTGAAATTAATTGCAAAAAAAAGATGAAAAAAATAGCGTTTTTCGGAAGCATAATACTTCTCTTGAGTAGTTGCGCAATTGTTCGCCCGCATCAGATTGGAGTAAAAACCACATTCGGTAAAATCAGAGGAGAAATAAAAAATCCCGGACCTGTTTTTTTTAATCCATTTATCACCAAACTGATTAAGGTAAATGTGCGAACGATGAACCTCACGATTAAAGAAAACTTGCCTTCTAAGGAAG
Organism: Flavobacteriales bacterium; assembly: GCA_947457325.1. Lineage (GTDB taxonomy): Bacteria > Bacteroidota > Bacteroidia > Flavobacteriales_D > Sanyastnellaceae > CAMCTV01. The sequence goes on from CANGVU010000085.1 coordinate 5,498, forward strand.
GGTTGACCATTTTCTCTGAAAGTTCCATTTTGTACCACATCAATGCTGCTGACGTTCCAAAAATCATTCAGGAAACTGGGTTAGACTTTGAAGAAAATTTGATTCTACCTGTGTTTCGTTCAGCCGCTTCAGATGTGTGCTCTCGATACTTTGCAAAAGACATGCATAGTTCAAAGCGCAGTGAAATTGAAAACGAAATAAAAGTTAGACTGGCTGAAGTATGCGAGAAAAAAGGATTCATCATCGAGTCCGTTTTACTCAAAAGCATTACGCTTCCAGCAGGACTAACCAAATCCATCGAGGTAAAGTTAGAAGCGGAGCAGGAGGCACTGCGAATGGAGTTCATTTTGGACCGCCAAAAAAAAGAAGTGGAAAGACAAATCATCGAAGCTGAAGGGGCAAAGAAAACCACTTTGATTCAATCAGAAGCAAAAGCGGAAATGATGAGAATCGAAGCAGAAGGAAGGGCCAAGAGCATTGAAATCGAAGCCAAGGCCAATAAGAACGCCAATGACATGCTCAATAGCTCAATATCGCTGAACATTCTAAAAATGAAAGAGATTGAAGCTTTTCTGAAATTATCGTCCTCTAACAATGCCAAAACCATCATCACCGATGGAAATGGTTCTTTGCTCAATTTACTAGAAGACAAATAATACTTATTTTGCATTAGAAGTCAACGATACATGTTTGCAAGAAGAGAATGTGATTCTCACTTGTGTACAAAAGACACTTTCTTTATCTTGCACACATGGAAATGAAAA
>CANGVU010000086.1 GCA_947457325.1 Flavobacteriales bacterium
GTAATTTTCAAAGCTCCTTTTGGTGATCCTTTGGCGGTTGCAGTGGGTGGTACCGTTGTATCTTTGCGCTTGGAAGAAGCAGAGTGGATTACCATTGCATCATGAGTGAAAAAAGAATTGAACGCATAGCCATAGTTGGTAATCCCAATACAGGGAAGTCCACGATTTTTAATTGGCTCACGGGACTCAATCAGCAAGTAGGTAATTTTCCGGGAGTAACGGTAGACCGCAAGACCGGAAATTATCAGTTTGAAGAACAAGCCTACGAAGTCATTGATTTACCGGGCACGTATTCCATTTTCCCCCGTTCTGAAGAGGAGCGCATTGTGCGCGATATGCTTTTCAACAATCAGGATAGTGATTTTCCTGATTTGGTAATTTATGTGGCGGATAGAACCCAATGGGAAAGGAATTTGTTATTGTTTACCCAATTGTATGATTTGGGAATTCCCTTGCTTTTGGTCAAAACCATGTCGGATAAGGATGCGTTGTGGAGTTCTTCTCAGCATCCCATTTGGAAGGAGAGACACATACCGGTGGTGGATGTCAATGGTAGAACCGGAGAGGGAATTGAACAATTGAAATCTGCCATTGCGCAATTCCACAATGCGGTGGATTTGAGAAAACCCATTGTTGAAGGAGATTTGCGCAGCATTCAGAACGACCTTGAAAGCCAGGTGGAGAATACTCAAAAGAGATATGCTTGGATTAAGGAGAATTTTCCATTGAAAGGTGCGCAAGCGAAAGAGCAGTTGTTTCATAAGTCAAAATGGGATTCGCTTTTGATTCATCCCATCTGGGGGTATTTGATTTTTGCTTTGGTGTTGTTTGTGATTTTTCAATTCATTTTCCGTTTTGCATCAGCCCCTATGGATGTCATTGAAGGTTGGTTTGTGCAGTTGAGTGGCATTGTAAAGGAGAGTTTGCCTTCGGGTATTTTTATAGATTTGATTTCGGAAGGTTTAATTCCTGGTATCGGAGGGGTGGTGACATTTGTACCCCAGATTGCTTTTTTGTTTTTCTTTTTGTCCATTCTTGAGGAGACAGGCTACATGTCTAGAGTGGTTTTCATAATGGATAAATTGGTGAGGCCATTTGGATTGAATGGAAAATCAGTTGTGCCTTTGATGTCCAGTGTAGCATGTGCCATTCCTGGAATCATGTCGGCCCGAACCATTTCCAATGGGCGAGATCGTTTGATTACGATATTAGTAGCTCCTTTGATGAGTTGCAGTGCGCGCATACCCGTTTACACTTTGTTGATTTCATTGGTGATTCCAGAAGGTAATATTCTGGGATGGATTGATTTGAAAGGCTTGGTACTTTTTGCCCTTTATGCTTTGGGATTGATTTCAGCTTTATTGATGAGCGTGGTGTTTAAATGGATTTTGAAAACCAAGCATGAAGGTTTTATGGTGATGGAAATGCCATCATTGAAGCCTCCTTTGATGCGTCAGGTGGGCATTACCGTTGTAGAAAAGGTCAAAGTGTTTGTGGTGGATGCTGGAAAGGTAATCATAGCGCTGAGCATAGTGTTATGGGCTATGGCGTCTTTTGGACCAACAGAGCGGTTGGAGATGGCAAGACAGGGTATTTTACAAAAGGCTCAAATGGAATCCTTGAATGCAGCGGAAACCTCGAGTTTACTCGCTACCGCCAAGCTTGAAAACTCTTACATCGGTATTTTAGGTCGTGCAATAGAACCTGTAATTGCACCGCTGGGCTACGATTGGAAAATGGGAATCGCCATCATTACATCGTTTGCGGCGCGTGAAGTTTTTGTTGGGTCAATGGCAACCATTTATAGTGTTGGTCAGGATTTTGAAGACAACAGAAGGTTGTTGGATCGGATGAGAAATGATTACAATGAACAACTGCAAAGACCTACCTATAACGTAGCCAGTGGATTGTCATTGATGGTGTTTTATGTCTTTGCCATGCAATGCTTGGCCACCTTTGCAGTGGTTCAAAGAGAGACTACTTCATGGAAGTGGCCAATTATTCAAGTAGTCTACATGGGATTACTTGCATACCTAACAGCACTCATCACTTATAACATCTTCTCCTGATGCAGGTTGTTCTTACCATATTGACTGTTGCAGGAGCTCTTTTGTACTTGGTCCAAAAGTTTTATGGAATGTGGAAAGAGAATAAAACAAAATGCACGGGCTGTGCCGTGCATCAATTGTATATCGCTAAACAAAAAAAGAATTAGATGCTATTCAGCATGCGTTGAACTTCTTTGATGTCCTTCTTTAAATAACCTTTGGTATCAAATTTCTTTGCCTCGTTGAGATGCATCATGGCTTCTCTCTTTTTTCTTTTGTTTGCAGCCAATACAGAAAGATTTAAATAAGCCGCTGCTTTGTCATGATCCATACGGAGACCATAGTTCAAGGCAGTACGCAAATTCTTCTCGCTATTGGCCATGCTTTGATTCTGCATATCAGCTGTTGCCAATAAAAAATAGTAGTAACCTTTTTGTTTGTTCCAAAGCTTTTCAGGATTGATTTTCATTAACCAAGATTTCGCTTTTTCTAAATTTTGACGTTGCATGTAATAAAAAACAACGATTAAACGTGTGCTCCTGAAACAAACCAAAACCAAAACAGCGCTAACCAAAATCATGAAAATACCTGTTCCCCATGAGCCATTGATAAATAGTGTTGTAGTGTAGTACAACGATAATGCAGCGACTAAAAACTTAATAATTCTCGTATCCATCTCTTTATTGCTTTGGTGCAAAAGTAACAATAATGAACGTAGGTTGATGAATAAGTCGGTGAATAACTCTGTTGAAATGTCTTGTTTGGCGGGTCAGGTTATGCCCGCTTAAGACATCTATTTTTGAGAAAACCAAGAGTTTAAAAAAAATAAGCCTATGCTACAGCTTTTTGGAAAGAAGAAATTGAATACGGAGCGCGTTGCCCATCATTTGGTGAACGCTATTTTGAACAGTGTTGAAGAAGGATTCGATAGCATCGCTGAGTACATCGCCTATTGTCCAGAGTTTGTTACCACCCCGCCCATCAGAAAAGATGACAGTGGTAAATTCTTGATGATTGTTATTGCCGGTAATTTTAATCTATTGCCCAAATACTTCAATGCGGGTCAGGATCAAGAAATCATTTTTGAGGCCAGTCAAAAATTGGCTCCAGTATTTGATCTATCTGTTGCGGAGTTTACTAACATCTTGAACAGTTACAAGGAGTTGATGTCACGAATCAATGCGCCTTCTAAAAATACTTTGTATGCCATGTCCAAAGCGGTTTTCTTCAAGTACAATTTGAATGCGTATCAGCAAGATTATTTCAAAATGATGCAAACTCCCAATCCTTTGTTCTTAAAGAGAATGGACGAAATCATGGCCAATTTCTTGTTTGATTGGGAAAGCTTTACGGACAAATTTAAAGTGGTGTCTCAAGCTGCTGCGTGAGAATAAAAGAGTGATGATTACAAGGGCTGCAACTGCAGCCCTTTATTTTTTTATGACCCGATGGAGCACTGATAGTTGTTTTCCCATAGGCAGCATCATACCTACATTGCTATTGAGTTCATCTATCCCAAATTTGCTCAAGTCATATTCAAAAAATGAAATGTCAAATGTTAAGACGTCACCATCCAATTGGTATTGACTGTAGTAAATGGTTTGTTTATCAGGATTATCGTTGCCCTGTTCATCATAGGCTGAAATGCTATAACCCCCCATGATCATAGAACCCATCATTTGAAAATGGATGTCGACACCGTCTTGATCAGGTTCATGCAGAATCATATTGCTACCATTGGTGGAATCCAATGCCATCCAATAATCTTTGACGATAACTCCCACATCTTCGGTCAATGAATCTTTGTAATACGAGGTCACCCAATCCCAACAGTTTTTGCATCGTGTGGAAGGCTGAATTTTCATTTCCGTCTTAACAATTAAATTAATCTTTCCGTTGTTGTACGCAGACATTTCACCTTTCCAATCGCCTTCCCAGGCTCTCAATTCTTGTTGTGCTAAAAAACAAATGGGATAAATAAAAAGAAGCAGAATGGTTAAAAAAGACCTCATTTTTTCATGTCCAATAATCCGCACAAGTGGAACAACAGTCTTGCGCCTACATTGCCATTCCAATCATCATCTCCTGGCGCCACTTCAACCAAATCAAATCCCAGAAGATTTCTTTTTTGAGCGGCCGCATTCAAGAGATAAATTGCTTGTGAATAACTCAATCCTCCCGGAACAGGAGTTCCAGTGTTAGGACAAAGCGTTGCGTCAAAACCATCAATATCAAAACTGATCAGGATATTTTCAGGGAGTGTTTCGATGATTTCATCACAAATCATCTTCCAAGTATCACCTTCAAATTGCTGGGATTGCATTTTGAAATCAGTGAATACATCAATTCTTCCGTTGTTGTCTTTTACAACCTGATCTTCTTGGGCACAGTAGTCACGAATTCCTACCTGGGTGAGTTGAATCAGTTGTTCATTTTTAAGTGCATTGTACATGACAGAAGCGTGGCTATACTCAAATCCTTCATAGGCAATGCGCAAGTCCATATGGGCATCGATATGAAGAATTCCAAATTTACCATGCTTCTTGTGCATGGCGCGGTAATATCCTAGAGGAGTGCTGTGATCTCCACCCAAAAGGGCCACTTTCTTGTTCTGGCCAATCCAATATTCAGTTCGTTCTTCAACCCATTGATTCATGGATTCGCAAGCTTCATTCACCTCTTTCAATAATTGCTGCCCTTCAGCGCTTAGAGATATATCCAAACCTTCCTCGTGCATGGAAATAATTTGCTCAGCCATGGGTCGAACATGTTGACTTAACGCTGACAAATGCTCAGGAGTAATGTCCATTCCAATTCCTTTCTTCCAAAGTTCAGGAAATTGAGGGTGGTGCAAGTCGACTTGAAAACTGGCTTCAAATATGTGTTCAGGTCCTTTAACGGCACCACTTCCGTAGCTGACAGTTGCTTCCCATGGCACAGGAATGATGATGATTTCACAATCTTCGTTTTGAAACGGAAGACCATAAATGTTGGCATCTTTAAGACCTGCGCTGTTTGGGTCAAACTGAGCAATGATTTCTGACTTGTTCATGATTAAAAAGGTAAGTAATTCAATATTTCAATTCCATATCCGCTTAAGGCAGTTCTCTTAACGGGGTGAAGGGTTAGTAGATTCATCTTTCTAATTCCCAATGCTCGGATGATTTGAGCACCTGTTCCGTAATCTCGATCGTCCATAGCGGTTGAGTTGTTGGATTGAGCGGAAGCGTGCATATAAACCAATATTCCTTTCCCTTCTTTTTGAATGGCTTTGAGACCTTTGCCCAGTGAAGCATTCTCGCCATGCTGAATGTATTCCAATAAATCTTTTTCTGGACGTCCGCTATGCACGCGAACCGCGATGGCATCATCATCATTCCAATCACCTAGAACAAAAGCAAAGTGCTTTTCACCAGTAATGTTTTGTTTGAAAGTACAACAAACAAAATTGCCAAATGGGGTAGGGAATGGCGTTCTTTCAGTTTCTATGATGAGTTTCTCAGATTGCATTCTGTAGGCAATCAAATCTTCAATTGAAATGATTTTCAACTGGTGTTTTTCAGCAATCTCTAGTAACTGAGGTAAACGAGCCATGGTGCCATCTTCATTCATGATTTCTACCAAGACACCAGAGGGTTCAAATCCAGCCAATCGGGCCAAATCAATGGTTGCTTCTGTATGACCTGGTCGTCTTAGGACACCTTCGGGTTTAGCAATCAATGGGAAGATGTGACCTGGACGGGCCAAATCTCTTGGTGCAGTGGCTGGATCAATTAACGATTGTACAGTTTTGGCTCTATCATGTGCGCTGATTCCCGTAGTGCACCCGTTGCCCAAAAGGTCAACACTAACAGTAAATGCTGTTTTATTGGGATCGGTATTGTGTGTGACCATTAAAGGCAAATCCAGTTTCTGCGCGCGCTCAGGAGTGATGGCGGCACAAATCAATCCCCTGCCTTCTTTGGACATGAAATTGATTATTTCTGGTGTGACATTTCGCGAAGCCGTAATAAAATCACCTTCGTTTTCACGGTCCTCATTATCGACAACAATAACTACTTTTCCTTGCTTGATATCCGCTATTGCTTCTTCAATGCTATGGAGAATAGAGTCTTTAGAATTACGCATGCAACAAAGGTACAGCCTTCTTAACTTTGCATCACGAATTATAGCATGAATAACATTA
>CANGVU010000087.1 GCA_947457325.1 Flavobacteriales bacterium
AGAATGGGATTTCCAGAATTCTATTGTTGTCAAATGAAGAAATTGCCCTGCACCGATTGAAAGAATTGGGTTGGAGGGTTATTGCAGAAGACAAAGTGAATCAAACGATGCTACTAGACCATCCTTGAAGATTTCTAGTTTTGAATCGTACGTAATGTATTTTTTTACCTTCCTCCAACCAGCGGCTTTCGTAATAAGTTCGGATGGACAAAATGCTTTTCCACTTTGAATCTACTTTTTTTATGTAATCGCCATAGACATCTGCAGAATGGCTTTGAATAACAAATGGGGTAGTATCCAATTCTTCCATTGCACTTTCATAGATCATGGGATTGTCGTGCTTGATGTGAATGATTCCGTTCTCTTTGAGAAATGATGCGTATTTCTTCCAGAAAAAGATAGAGGTAATCCTTTTGATTCCAATGTGATCCTTTGGTTGCGGATCAGAAAAGGTTAGCCAAATTTCATCCACTTCATTTTTATCAAAAAACGCTTCGATGAACTCAACACGTGTTCTCAAAAAAGCGACATTCTTTAAACCTTTGGCTTTGGCAATTCTTGCTCCGTGATTGAAGCGATGGCCTTTGACATCGATTCCCAAATAGTTGATGTTGGGATTGGCCTCCGCCAATTGAACGGTGTATTCTCCTTTACCGCAACCCAGCTCAATCACCAATGGATTGTTATTGAGAAAATATTTCTTTCGCCATTCCCCCTTCATAAAGGTTTTTCCTTCTCTGATGATGGGTAAAAGCGGTGGTTCAAAAACATGTGAGAACGTTTTGTTCTCTGCCCACCGCTGCAATTTGTCTTTTGCCATTTTGCAAATTTAATGCTTAGATCAAATTTTTTATTGAACTTGGCACACGCAATGAAAAAGATTTTGTTTGTTCCGATGAATTGGGGATTGGGTCACGCCACCAGATGCGTTGAGCTGATTCATCGAGAGGTACAAAAAGGTCATCAAGTTTTCATTGCAGGAAGCGGGCCTTCTGGTGAATGGTTAAGGCAATATTTTCCTGGGGTGACTTTTTTAGAGGGATGTCCAGGCTATCCTGTTCGATATTCTTCAAAAGGTATTACATGGTTTAGCTTGATTGCCCAATGGCCTATGTGGGAGTGGACTATCCTCCAAGAGAATCGTTGGCTTAAAAAGCAACATGAGATTCATCAGTTTGATGAGATTATTTCTGATAATCGATTTGGGATTTTTCTGCCCAATGTTTCATCCATTTTCATCACACACCAAACCACGCCCATCATGCCCAATTGGATGAGTAGGGTGTATCAAAAGTTGTTTTGGAAAAGAATGAAACGCTTTGCGGCCATTTGGATTCCTGATGTCGAAGAAGAATCTTTCCGTTTGTCAGGGAAAATGAGCCGATTTGATCAATCGATTCCTGTTGTTCACATCGGATGGCTCAGTCGCTTCAACATTAAAAGTTGCCCCATTCAAAAATCTGAATTCGAGTGGGTAGGATGGATCAGTGGTCCTGAAATGCAACGGACAATTCTCGAGCGGGAGCTGATGCGTTTGTTCCTCGAATCAGGAAGACGTTGTCTCATTATCTCTGGGCAACCCCATTTGAATCGAACTTTTACCAATGCAAATGTTGATTTGGTTTCGCATTTGGACGATCAGTCCATGTTTTCCATTCTAAAATCAGCGGAGAAAATTTACATGCGTCCAGGCTATTCTTCACTCATGGATTTGAAAGCCATCAAGACCAATGCGGAATTGATTTTTTTTCCTACCCCTGGTCAAACGGAGCAAGAATATTTGGGCCAGCGTTGGTTTGAATTGAATCACTAAACATTGGATTTTAACCATGCGAAGATTCTGTCTAAGGCCTCGTTCATTACCTCAATGGATGTAGCGCAACTCATTCTTACATGACCTTCTGCGCCTGGTCCAAACCATTGAGGAAGTCCAGGAACCAATTTCACTTTGGCTTCGCTCTCAAGTCGCTGACATAGTTTTTCAGCATTTGATTCCTTAGGTATCTTTAACCAAAGGACAAAAGTTGCTGAGGGTTTTGAGACTTGGAAAAATGATTGTTCTGACGCTAATCGATGAATGGCATGGTTCAGTGTTTGTCGAATTGGCTTTTGATACAATTTTCCAGCCTCGGTGGACTCAAGCGCGGCTGTCGCAGCTACTTGTGAAAGAGTGGAAACCCCGTGTGTCGTTCTGGAATATCCCTGTGTATCCATCAAAGATTGGATGTCATTTTTGTTTGGGCCAATGAGAGCCCCAATGCGCAATCCCGCTAGTCCAAAACCTTTGGAAAGACCGTAAACAATCCAGGCTTGATCACAGTATTTGGCCATACTCTCAAAGGGTCGATCCCAAACCAAATCACTCCAAACTTCATCTGATAGCAGCATAAGGTTGTTTTCTTTTACAAAACGACTTATGGATAGGAGTGAATCTGCATCGAAATGAAATCCCAAAGGATTGTGCGGGTGACAAATCATAATGGCCTTTGTCTTTTCTGTAATGGCCAATTGCCAAGGGGTTGCATCCCAATTGGACTGGGCCGCAACTCTTTTCACTATAGCACCGGCTTTTTCAGCGCAGTAACCCAAAAGAAAATCAACGGGGTCAGGAATCAAGACCTCATCTCCGGGGCGCAGAAAATGATAGCACCAATCTTGAATGGCAGCTGCAGCGCTGTTGGTGGCCAATACTTGATCTGCATGGATGTTAGATGATTTGTTGCTTTTGTAATGTTTGGCAATGGATTCTCTAAAAGACAAATTGCCCTGGGGCTGCCCATATGGGAAGAGGTTATTTTCACTTGCTTTGATGATGGCCTGACTGATTTCAGCTGAAAAAGGGAGATCGCCATCAGCGGCTGTTAATGGAATGACGCCATCCGCCACTTCAGCCCATCGCAAATTGAAAGCATTGGACTTCAAAAATGAATAGGGTATGCTGTTTCGGTAGCTCATGAATGTTGATCAAAAGAAAGTGGAACATGTTGAATCATGAAATCAGAAGGCTCGGTAGCAAATAGATGTGCATATTCCATCCCTTCAAATGCAATCCTTTCACAATCTGCTCGACGGTTATTGAAATGAGCCAATGCTATTCCTGACTTGTTGCTGATAATATCATGTGTTGTGGTGAAAGACAATACATCCTCTATGGCCAAATTTGTTCCTTGACTCGTAAAGGGAAGTGCGATGTGCGCTGCATCTCCCATGAGTACCATATTGTCAACGACATATTGGTCAACACCAAGCAAAATTCTTCCTCGCCACAAGTAGGGTGTGTGTATGTGATTTTGAACAAGATTTTGAATCCAAGGATGTTTGTATTTTGATAACAACTCCTTTGTAAATGATCCTAAATCCGCATTTCTGGTTGGTGCAGGATATCGCTTTTTTGCCAACTGAACATAGTAAATCACTTGACCTGTTTTCAGAGGTAGAAATCCAACTGCTATACCTGGATCATTGAAAATAATCTTTATTAACGATCCTGAATTTTGTGCGCAGAAAGTCTCGTCGTAATAGGATCCATTAATTTCATAAGTAGGGGCGTCAATGGTCTCGGCGTCGGGAAACAAGTATTTTCTTATGACTGAGTGTGAGCCATCGCACCCCAAAATCCAATCGTAGCTTTTTTTGTCAAATATGTGGCCCCCGTAGGTAAGTTCTCTTGATTCATTCAAACTCACATAATCTTGCAAATAAGTAACATTGGATTGTATGTTTTGGGATAGCGTCTGTAAAAAGTTGGTGCGGCTAATGCCAAACACATTTTCCAACGGCGTAATATTTTTGATTTCATTAGCATCATTCATGGTGATGACCTGCTTTGCAGGTGTTACCCAAGGTGCTATTGTGTCCCAATGCCCCATTTCTTTTAAGCCATTTACACCGTTTGGCATGAGCAAAAAGCCAAAGCCAAGATTTCCTTGTAAAAAGTTTTGATCATAAATATCTATGTGAAAATCTCTTTTCTGCAGCTCAAGTGCAGCAAGCAAACCTGCGACACCACCTCCGATTATGGCTATTTTACTCATAACACAAGTATACGAAACGCTTTGGAAATGGTTTCAGTTGTAAAAAAATATTCGAGGTTATACGGTTCTCGTTTATTTTCGCAATCAAATTCAAATGAAATGGGTGTATTAGTAGGCAAAGATTCTCGCGTCATCGTTCAAGGTTTCACAGGTAGTGAAGGAACTTTCCACGCGCAACAAATGATTGAATACGGAACCAATGTCGTTGGTGGAGTAACGCCTGGCAAAGGCGGATCGACGCACTTGGATCGTCCAGTTTTCAATACAGTGGCAGAGGCCGTTGAAAAGGCGGGTGCAGATGTTACCATCATTTTTGTTCCACCCGCATTTGCCGCAGATGCCATCATGGAGGCTGCTGATGCAGGAATCAAGGTAATTGTAACCATCACAGAAGGTATTCCAGTGGCGGATATGGTAAAGGCTAAGACTTATGCCGTGGCTAGAGGTGCTCGTTTGATAGGGCCTAATTGTCCAGGAGTTATCACAGCAGGAGAAGCCAAAGTGGGCATCATGCCAGGTTTTGTTTTCAAACCAGGAACAGTAGGTATTGTTTCCAAGTCAGGAACTTTGACATATGAAGCTGCAGACCAAGTTGCCAAGGCTGGCTTGGGTGTTACTACTGCAATCGGTATCGGTGGTGATCCCATCATTGGAACGACTACATTGGAAGCCGTTCAATTGTTGATGAATGACCCACACACCAAAGGCATCATCATGATTGGTGAGATTGGTGGAGAATTGGAGCCAAAAGCGGCTATGTGGATTAAAGAAAATGGAACTAAGCCTGTGGTAGGATTTATAGCTGGGGAGACTGCACCTAAGGGTAGAACCATGGGGCATGCTGGAGCCATTGTTTCAGGTGAACATGAGTCAGCGAGTGCAAAGAAAAAAATCATGCGTGAGTGCGGAATCACAGTTGTTGATTCACCCGCAGAGATTGGTCAAGCTATGGCTGCTTTGTTGAAATAATTATTCAAGACTTATAAAAAGTAAAGGGCTGCATGTGCAGCCCTTTTTTGTTGATTCATAGAGCGAATCAATTCATTAGTTCACAAAAAACATTTCCTTCTTTGGTTTGCATCACTTTTAATCCAGCCGAATAAGCCAAGATATTTTCAATGATTTCTGATGAAGGTTGGTGATTGATTTTGGGAACAACAAGAGTAGAATCTGCCATAAGCGTTTTTATATTTTTTTTGATTAACGCAAATGATATGCATTTATTGTTTTATCAAACTAGAAAACAAAGTTTAAGGATGTGTTAAGCCCAAATCCTCTCAAATTGCGCTGATAGCTGAAGGGAATCAAATAATTGACCTTCGTGTCCCAGAGGATGTATTTGTTTTTGAAGAGCTCAAGACCTACTGATGGAGACAAGTAAAAAATGTCTTGCGACTTTACTTCGTTGCTCGCAGCCATATAACCAATAGTATATCCAGAATACAAATTTCCGAATTTATTAGATCCTCGTCCGAAATGTCTGGAATAAAAATCCTGTCCAAAATTCATCACAAATAACTCAGAGAATATGGTGCTATCACCTGCCGGCTTTTGTGTGGATTGGTAAACTCCTACTGAAGCATAGCTCTTTCCCTTGGTGAAGAGGTATTTCAAAAAGTAACCTTGATAGTAGGCTGAAGAAACGGTATCATTTGGGTTTTCTATTTTTAGATAGCTGTACTCTGCTCCCGGCATATTGACGAAAGTAACCCGGCTTTCTTGCGGACTGGTAATCTCTTCCATAAGGGTGATGGAAACTCGATAGGGTAGGGCATTTTTCTCTAAAACGGTTCTTCTTTTTTTTAGATTAAAGATTCGATCTTCTAATCCTTGTTTTTCTCTCCAAAGGGATTCATATTGGGCGGACTTCATTTCATGCTGCTGGAGTATCTGTTCAAATGAGTTTTTTTTCTGTGTCATGAACTCAATCTCTAAATCTATTTCATCCAATTCCAATTGATAGCCTGTTGTGTTGATGTCATCGTTGCTGATGTATCCCCAATCATTCAACTGAACTCTTAATTTGGAGTATACCTCTACATTCAAATCAAAGGTGGCTGACAAACTGGTTTTGGATTCATCTTGGGAATTGATGATTACACCGTTTTGTGCAATGAATTCTCGGAATGATTTTTTACTCGATGCATAGTCCAAGGCAATGATGGTGATA
>CANGVU010000088.1 GCA_947457325.1 Flavobacteriales bacterium
CGTTACCGAGATCCACTTCCACCTGCAAGAACTTGGTGGTGTTGGCCCAATTGATGGCGGCAAAGGTGTTTTGTACTGCTGTACCCTGTCCCAAGACGGTGGACATCAATCCTTGCGCATTGGTGGTGAGGGCGTGGGTTTCTTGGTACTCCACTGCGCCGTCTGCGGTGTTTTGGTGCAAAGTGAAACGGGTGGTTACCGCAGCATTGGCCGCAACCTGTCCGTTGGCATTTCTTACAACCGCTTGGTAAGGAATCCCAGGAGGAACAGGATTGGCACTGGTACTTCCTCCTCCACCATCGACAGGCGTTCCAGTATACAAGGCGGTGATTTCTTCTTGGGTGAGGGCGCGGTTGTAGATGGCGACGTCGTCGAGGGAACCTTGATAAAACTCTTGGCCTGAAAATATATCAACGCCAAAATAAAGATTCGAGGTGTTGCAAACTCCAACCGAAGATGCAGTAGTTCCTGTCCCTAAAAATTGTCCATCAAAATACATACTTGTAAATCCATCTAAGCCGGTGCTTACGTAAACTATGTGATGCCAAAAATTGAGACTTAAATCTACGGGTAATACTTGTGAAATATTACCATTGCATCCCCTTCCATAATTTAACACCAAATTTCCATCGCTAGCTATGCAGCCCCATGTAGTACTTGATGAATTACCCAAACATAATAATTCATTCTGTCCAAAATCTAACTGCTCATTTATCCATAGAGAAATCGTTTTCTGAGAATTGGTCATTTGAGAAGATGAAGGTGCGACAATAAAATTATTTACCCCATTAAAACTGTAAGCTCGATTATTCAATCCACTCCTATCTGAAGTCAAACTCGCTCCATTCACCATACCATTGTTCCCATAACCACTCTCATCATTGGCGTTGCCGTTAAATGGCCACCAGCCTACTAAGCCGTTGGTAGGTAGGTAAGATGGCAGGTTTTGGGCTACTGCGCTATTGGAAAACAACAGGACAGAAAGTCCTAAAAAGAGGAATGCTTTTTTCATGTGTTTTGGTTGCTCTCAAATATAATCTACTTTTCTTCAATGTTATAGATATACATTATGAAACTATACAACCAACTTCAAGAATAAAAGATCTCTTGGGCAATTTGCGCGTCCTGTGAAGCCTTTGTTTTAAAGAATAAATCTTATACCACTTATGCCTCAGATTTTGAGTGTTTATTCTCTAACGCAAAGATGCAGACTTTTTTAGAAACTCAGGAGGATACTGTGGTTCCCCTTTTAATCCTGATAATTCGCACCATTTTTCACACAGCGAACTGAAAATCCCATTTGTTTATAGTCACCTCCTCGACCTATGTCATTGTTGTCGCTCCAAAGATTTCTATGTTGTCCTTGTTGTGCGTCAAACTGATTGATGCTCCACCATCTTGAAAAACCATCTAACGCAGTAAAAGGACCTCCCCAATATCTGAAACCTCCGGGTTTTCCGGTAAATCCAGAAACATTCGTACCCGAAACCGTTCCGCTATTCCAAGATGTATCCTTAAGTGCGGCAGCATAACCTCCCGCTCGCCATCCAGTGGAAGTTTGCAGTACAGTTGGCATCCCGATACTATTTTCCAAGTACATCCAATCACAATCTGTGGGAACATGCCATCCTGATGGACACAGCAAGCCAGTGGTACCAACCCACCAATTATACATTGCTCCACGCTCTGCTGCATAGCTAGGATTGTTATTATACCAACAAAATGCAGGGCCCTGCATATTGTACCAAGTGCCATTATCGGTAACTTGGGGAATATTAGAACCATCACGGAATTTTGTAGTGGCTAAATTTTCTTTAAACCAACATTGACCATTGATTTCAACCAAGTCATAAACAACATCGAAATAGACCAATGCGGTGTCTCCTTCACAACCAGCAACTGAAATATACTCGTTGGTGCAAATACTGTTTTCAGGTAGTAAAAGTGCTCCTGAATTGCTAATATCTGAATTAGAAATGCATTGACAGCTGTTGTCTACGATTGAATAGGTAGTAGCTGGATCATTGTCATCACAAGCCTGACCAATAATTAAACAATTTCCGTTATCAATTAAAGCTGAGCTATTGTAATTACATGCTAGATCATTTGTGCAACCCTCGGACAACACCGCTCCTGCATCTTGGACACTTCCGTCCGACAAAGTAACCATGAGGTGGTTGTTTTGAATAACAACGTTAGAAATACCAACTCCCGAAGGACCTGTCGGTCCCGTTGCTCCATCCGTACCGTCTGCTCCATCAGCTCCCGCTGGCCCCGCTGGACCTTGCGGACCTGCAGGCCCATTGGCGGCATACATCGCATAGGGAACGGACATGAGTTGTTGGGTGCCCAAGTCCACATAGCCGTTGCCGAGATCCACTTCTACCTGCAAAAACTTGGTGGTGTTGGCCCAGTTGATGGTGGCAAAGGTGTTTTGCACCGCTGTGCCCTGTCCCAAAACAGTTGCCATGAGTCCTTGCGCATTGGTGGTGAGGGCGTGGGTTTCTTGGAACTCCACTGCACCGTCTGCGGTGTTTTGGTGCAAAGTGAAACGCGTGGTTACCGCAGCATTGGCCGCAACCTGTCCGTTGGCATTTCTTACAACCGCTTGGTAAGGAATCCCAGGAGGAACAGGATTGGCACTGGCACTTCCTCCACCACCATTGACCGGTGTTCCCGTGTACAAGGCAGTAATTTCTTCTTGGGTGAGGGCGCGGTTGTATATGGCGACGTCGTCGATTTTGCCCTTGAAAGTTTCATAACATCCGCCACCACCATTTATTGAAATGGCATCACATACAAAGGAGCTGATAGTTCCTGGTGATGCTAGCTGACTAATTGATTGAACATACTTCAAATTACCATTTTCATAATATTCTATGGAATTCAACTTTTTGGTAATTATGAAGTGTTTCCATGATTCCTTCTTAAATGAGTCCCAAAGGATTTGATCTCCACCATCAATCCAATTTCCATTACCATAAAAACTGCAGATTTTGTTTAAACAAACACTCAATCCATAATTCAAGTTCAGTCCAATAAAACCGTGAGGATATGAATTAATCATACACTGGCTAACCTTTGTGGAATCATTGGATTTAGACCAAATCGAAACGGTATATTCAGAGTTGATAAGTGACGCTGGGATACTCACACCTTTAGCATTGGGACAATTTAATCCATCTACCTCGTATGACGAGTTGGATTGATTATACCTATCAGTTGAAAGTACAGTTCCAGAGAGAACAGTCCCGTCATTCCCATTCCCGCTCTCATCATTGGCGTTGCCGTTAAATGGCCACCAGCCGACTAAGCCGTTAGAGGGCAGATAAGATGGAAGGTTTTGCGCTACTGCGCTATTGGAAAATAACAGGACAGAGAGTCCCAAAAAGATAAATGCTTTTTTCATGTGTTTGGGTTGTCTTCAAATATAATCTACTTTTTTTCAATGTTATGTAAATACATTATGAAATTATAGAACCGCCATCTATACTAAAAACTCTTTTGCGCAGTTTGCGCGTCCGTTGCGCCCTCTGCGTTAAAATGCATTTCTCGCAAAGCCCCCGAGATTGCGCAGAGGGAGAAAAGGACCACCCTCCCGATGGCTATCGGGACTGCGCAGCCAGTGCCAACACTCGCCAGAAAAAGAATGAAAATGTGAAGCAGACTGAGAATGAATACTTAAACTTCATCCCTTCATCCCCTTTATGTGCGCCTTATGTGTTTCTTGTTTATCATTTTCATTGTCTTGAAATTTGCAAAAAAAACATTTATAAAAATGACTACTCTTCAAACCTTTCGCCGCTTGCTTTCTCCTTTCCAATCAAGCACAAAACAAAAACATGTACAAAATTGCGTACCTTTTTTTGTACCTTTGAAAAAATCAACAGATATGAAAGCCATCACAATCTCCACGCTTAGAAAAGGTATGAAAGAATACTTTGACTATGTCACCAAATCTATGGAAGTATTGATTGTGCCGAGAAACAAAGACAATGATGCCATTGTCATCATGTCCATTCAAGAATACAATTCGCTAAAAGAAACAGAGCATCTATTGTCTACCGAGAAAAACCGAAAACGCCTGCAAGAATCTTTGGATCAAGTGGCCAATGGTAAAACAACGATTTACAAGTTGGGAAAATGAACTTTGAATTCACACCCAATGCTTGGGAGGACTTTGTCTTTTGGATGGATGAAGATGCGGATATGGTTGAAAAAATAAAAGAGCTGCTGAAAGCCATTCGCAAAGACCCCTTCAAAGGAATCGGAAAACCAGAACCTTTAAAATTCGGATTGAAAGGTTATTGGTCAAGAAGAATAAATGGAGAACATCGACTGGTTTATGCTGTCGTTGGTCAAAAAGGGAAAGACCAGAAATGCATCATTCTGCAATGCCGATTTCATTATGACATTGGTTGACAAAATGCGCGAATCACGCCTCCAGAAAGCGTTAGCACTCGTTAGAGAAAGAATGAAAATGAGAAGGAGAATGAAAATGAATATTTAAAACCTCATTCCTTCATCTCCTCATTCCTTCATCCCTTTAAGTGCACCTTATATGTTTCTTGTTTCGCATTCAAGATCATTTGAACTTTGCAAATAAAAAATGAACCATAAGATAAAATTCAAACTACGCCGTCCACTCAAATCAAAGAACAGAAATCAAGAAATAAATGTTGTCCAATCGAACTACAACATTATCTTTGTAAAACCATTGTGCCATGAAAGTTAGATCTGTCATTGCATACAAAAATTACTTCTTTGATTTCCTGTCTTATCAGCGACCAAAAGTCAAAGAAAAAATTTATTGGACCATAAAAGTTTTTGAAGAAATCAAAGTTATCCCTACCGAGTATCTCAAACACATTGAAGGAACAAACGGATTGTACGAAATGAGAATTCAATTGGGAAGCGATGCTTTTCGAATATTTTGCTTTTTTGACAATGGAAACTGTGTGATCCTTGGCAACGGTTTTCAAAAGAAAACACAAAGGACACCATTACAAGAAATTGAGAGAGCCCTACAAATAAAAAAAGAATATGAAAACGAAAAATAACATCCGATCCCTAGATCAATTGATAGAATTGGAATACGGCAAAAGAGGAAGCAAAAAAAGAGAACAATTCGAAAAAGGATTTGAAGTTTTTAAAATGGGCGTGATGATTCAATTGGCGCGACAAGAAAAAGGCCTTACCCAACAGGCCCTAGCAGAGAAATGCGGCACCAACAAAGCCTATATTTCCAAGGTGGAAAACAACCTCAAGGAAGTCCGCATTTCCACCCTTCAACGAATCATTGAACAAGGATTGGGTGGTAAATTAGAACTCCGTATCGCACTATAATTTGAATTCGCAGACAGCGCTTTCACTCGCAAGAAAAAGAATGAAAATGAGAAGGAGAATGAAAATGAATAGTCGTTTGTCTCCTCATCCCTTCATCACCTCATCACCTCATCCCCTTAACTTCTCATTCCCCTTGTGCCTTTCAGAATCTCGATTTGTCTTTTTTGACAAATTCTTTTCCAAAGCTTCCGTGAGATTGATGCCGGTTTGATTGGCCAAACAAATTAAGACAAACAACACATCCGCCATTTCATCTCCCAAGTCTTTGGCCTTGTCGCTTTCCTTCTCACTCTGCTCGCCATAGCGTCGGGCGATGATGCGCGCCACTTCACCGACTTCCTCCGTGAGCATGGCCATGTTGGTCAACTCATTGAAATACCGAACGCCATGTTCCTTGATCCAGGCATCCACCACCTGCTGTGCTTGCTCGATCGTCATTACTTGCTCAAATACAAATTGCGCTCTGAATAAATCTGTCTGAAAAATGGATCACGCAAATCCTTGATGAATCGGATGCCTTCGCCTGTTGATTTCATTTCTGGTCCCAACTCCTTGGTGACCTCCGGAAACTTCTCGTAACTGAACACCGGTATTTTGATGGCATAGCCGCTGCGCTTGGGTTGGAAATTGAAATCCTTGACCTTCTTCGCGCCCAACATCACCTTCGTAGCATAATTCACATAGGGCTCGTCATAAGCCTTGGCAATGAAAGGCACCGTGCGCGATGCACGTGGATTGGCCTCAATGATGTACACCACATCATCCTTAATGGCAAACTGTATGTTGATCAAACCTACAGTTCCCAATGCTTTGGCGATTTTCTTGGTGTGCTCTTCGATTTGGGTCA
>CANGVU010000089.1 GCA_947457325.1 Flavobacteriales bacterium
AGAGAATGAACCTGATTCAGCGCCAGTATCTGCGATGTGGTTTGAGTGGCTTTGGCTTCCATCACATCATTTTCTTCATCCCTGGACTCACCTTCGATTTCACTAGAAAACTGAGCCTGCTTTGCTGTAGACTCATTTGATTTTTTGGTTCCATGAATACCCTTAAAATCGACATTAAATCCTTTGCTGTAAACGCATTTTTGCACAGTACAAGCATTCCAAAAAAGGGAAAGGAAAACAAGTCCCAAGGACCATTTCAGTTTATTCTTCATCATTCAATGGTATCAATCAATATCACAAGCCCCAACACAAAAGCCCTGAAAACAGGGCTAGTGTCAATTCAATAAAAGTCAGAAAGGCTTACGCGTTTTCTTTCTCCATCACCACTTTACCTCTGTAGTAAAGTTTTCCCTCATGCCAATGGGCGTGGTGGAACAAGTGAGGTTGACCTGTTGTTGGGCAAGTAGCTACGTTAGGAGCTTCCAACTTGTAGTGTGTACGTCGCTTAGCTTGGCGCGTCTGCGAAATTCGGTGTTTGGGATGTGCCATCGTTTTCCGTTTTTATTCGTCATCTTCTTCCCAGTCTTCGTCATCCTCCAACTGGTCCAAAGGGGTTTCCATTTGTAAATTCTTTAAAGCGATCCATTGCGTATCCGAATCTTCATCTGCTCGAAGATCCTCCATTTTTTGCATGATGCCGGCGTTGCACTTTCCTTCTTCATGAGCTCTGCGCACAGGGAGGGAAAGGTGAACCAGTTCAAACAAACGTTGGCGGATATCGATTTGATGTTCCTGCGGTCCGTATGTCCAGATATCATCATCTTGGTCGTCCGTGTGGTCGCCGTATTTGATGATCCAGTGGTCATTGCCTTTGATGTTAATAGAAACGGGGTCTCCACAACGATCACAAGGCCAGGTCATTTCTCCCGTTAAGGTTAAAGTCAATTCCATCATGTTGGATTTTTTATCCAACAGAACAGAAACGACAAAACGACCATTGTCCACTTCTGAATACTCGAATTCTTTAAAGAACGCATCCTCAAGGATAAATTCAAATTGGTGCTCTCCCGGCTTTAGTCCTACGAAAGGAATGATGAAGGGATGTTTAACACGCATCTTAAATTCTCATTAAGGGGTGCAAAGATAGCAATAATCAGACTTATGAACAAAAAAAAGAAAAAGTCAGATTTCACTTGGGTTTTCGCGGTGGAAATGAGGCAACCATGACGCACTGCTTCGTCATTATAATACCTTAACTAAAGACTCTTGAAACCTATCTCCCTTTTGTGGTGGATGCATGGCTTATTGGCCGATTCTGTGTTTTCATGGAACTATGCTGCATTTCAAAGAATCGCTTTTAATCTTGATTCAAACTTAGAACATGATGACAGCAACCTTGGTCCTGGCAACTTTTTAATGGGCAATAACAATGCTTTTTTCATTAGGCCCAACCAAAGTGAGGCTTTCGATGGAAAACTTAGGTCAAGGCTATCGACAGATGCCAATAATTTCCAATGGTCTGAACTATTGAGAATTTTTCTGCTCTGCATATGGTTATCTGCGTGGGCAAGTCTAGACTCGCTCCAAGGACAAAGCAATCTATTTCAGGATGTGGCAGAGCAGCAAGGATTAGGCTATCTGTATGGAGTAAGTCAATTTGGAAATGGCATGAGTTTTTACGACTATGATGAAGATGGCTGGGATGATTTAACGCTGAGCAGGCCCACTTACGAAACCACCATTTACAAAAACATTCAAGGCAATTTCTTCCCTGTTGCGCAAATACCTTCCGGATTAGATACCAAGTCCGTATTGTGGTTTGACATGAACAATGATGGCATGAATGATTTACTCACATGCTCCAAGGATCAGGGAATCAAGCTATTTAGAAACATCGACAATTGGACATTTGAAAATTACTCCAGTGGCATTGATTGGTCGTTTCAACCCCAGTATCAATTGTGGGGCGCCGCTTGTAGTGACATCAATCAAGATGGATTGCTAGACATCTATGCATGCAATTACAACACCAACGTCCCTAATTTGACCTTCATCAATCAGGGGAATTTTAATTTTGTACCAAATACCAATTTCTTCTCTCCAGATTATTTGCGCAGTTCATTTCAAGCCTCATTTATACCAATCAATGGAGATTCCATTCCTGACCTATATGTCATCAATGATTTTCTTCAAGGAAACAATTGTTATTTATCACAACCTGATGGACTTTTTCAAGATAGCGCAACTGCAAATGGATTGGACATTCCATCTGACGCCATGAGCAATTCATGGGCAGATTTTGACCATGATGGAGACTGGGATGTTTATATTACCAACCGATCAACAGGCAATCGCTTAATGATCAATGATGGTTCTGGTGTATTTAATAACCAAGCGCAACAAAGAAATTGCACCGTCAATAAATGGTGCTGGTCAGGACTTTGGATGGATTACGACAACAGTGGATGGGAAGATCTCTGGGTCACCAATGAATTACCCTGGACCAATTCCGTGAATTATGGCAACAATCTTATGGCCAACACGAATGGAAACTTTTCAAACATTGATCTTGGTGAATTTGCAGAAATCGATGGTTACACCAGCGCAAAAGGGGATTTCAATCAAGACAGACGCTATGACATTGCTTATCAGCCAAAAGAAAATTACAACCTTCGTCTTTTAGAAAATCAAATAGAAAATAACAACCATAGTATCAAAATAACACTCAATGCAGTGTACTCTAACCACCAGGCCATAGGAAGTATAGTAAAATACTACCACGGCGGATTATTCTCTCAAACCATTTTGCAGATGGGTGAAAATTATTTGAATCAAAACTCACAGCATTTGATTTTGGGAATGGGAGCCGATACAATCATGGACAGTTTAATCATTCATTGGCCAAGTGGCTTAATGGATAAATATTATTACTTACCTAGGAATGAAAACTATGCTTTCACAGAGGCCGAATTTTTAACAAAGTATACCACTACCATGGTGGATTCATGCGCTGTGGATAGTGGATTTTACATTCACTTTCATCCAGACTTCAACATTTATTCTCTAAACTCTATCATTCAAAATTTGGGAAGCAATACCTATTGGGTGCCTGGCTCAGGAAACTGGAGTTTTCTGCATGGAATATTTCATTCCATTAAAGTTCCCATCAATGTTCATATTGATGAGCCCTATTTTCCAGTCGTAAGTACAATCATGCCTACTTGTGCAGACAGTGAAGATGGGCTAATTGCTTGGTATACTCCGGATGAAGTTTGGTACAACTATATGGACTCGCTCAATGCAGGTCAATACATAGTGGAGATTGAATACGGGCAATGTATGTGGAGGGATACACTTCTTTTGGTGGAACAAGAAATCTTAATCCTGGACAGCGTTCAAGTTCAACCTGCTGCATGTGTTTATCTCGACAATGGGAGCATATCACCATATTACAGCACCAATTCATCGAGTGTAGTTTGGGCCATTGGGGATTCCGCTGTCAACGGAAATTTGACTGCAGGATCATATGCCATCACCCTTACATCAGCTGCAGGTTGTCAAGTTTCGGACACCATTAACATAGGTCTACAGATTGAACTTCCGGTATTCTCAGGAGACAGTGCTCTTTTTTGTTCTTCTGAAAATCTCAATTACGAGAGCTTTACAGAACAATGGTTGTTCAATGAATGGACACTAACATCATGGGAAATCAATGCTACAGAAGACAGTATCCTTATACAATACATGCATCCCAATGGCTGTATGATGGAACATCCCTTAATGTTGATTTGGATTGATGAACCTACACCATTGGTTGACACACAATACACAATCAATGAAAATTGGGTGGAGTGGGAAGTTGGCTTAGAAAACAATTTTGATTTCAACATTTATTGGGAAGATGGAACAGACTTGTGGACAAACACACACCCTTGCGACGACTCAACTTACTTTGTTTTGCAATACCAAAACATCTGCGCTTGGACCTTCCCAATAGCCACAGTTTGTGAAGAAACTGCAGTTGACGAGGGCCATGAATTGGGCATGGAATGGCAATTCTGCTCCAAACAATTGACCAACAACGCTGGTTATGCTGGGGATGCTATAGTATACAATTCTCTGGGCCAAAGCATATATGAAGGCAGAGCGTCCAACGGCATATTCCTTGAACCCATTGCGCAGCCCAGATGGGTAAAAACAAAAGAAAAGATATATCCTATCCGCTGGTGTTTAAAGGACTAAGTTTCATCGTAATTTTGCACCCTTATGGGTGAAGATTTCAAAACAAAAATCAAAACGGCCATTTCCAATGCGTTAGCAGAAGACATTGGAAGTGGTGACCACACCAGTTTGGCCACCATTCCTGGGGATCATCTTGGTCAGGCTCGTCTCTTGATTAAAGAAGATGGTATATTGGCTGGTGTTGAAGCGGCCAAAGAAGTGGTTCGACAAGTAGACAGCGATTTGGTTTTTGAGACTTTACTAGAAGATGGAACGGCTGTAAAAATTGGAGACATTGCCTTTGTATTAAAAGGCAAAACCCAAAGCATAACAATTGCTGAGCGTTTATTGCTCAACATCATGCAACGCATGAGCGGTATTGCCACACATACAAACCGCATACAATCCAAAATAGCCCATACCCATTGTCGCCTTTTGGACACAAGAAAAACAACCCCCAATTTCCGCGTTTTTGAAAAATGGGCAGTTGCCATAGGCGGTGGCGAAAACCACCGATTTGGTCTTTACGACATGATTCTCATCAAGGACAATCATGTTGATTTTGCGGGTGGGATGAAACACGCCATTGCCAACACTTTAGAATATTGTCATAAAAATCAACTTGATATTCCCATCGAAATTGAAGCCCGAAACTTGGAAGATGTAAAGACCATTGTTGAAAGTGGCGTAGCGTTTAGGATATTATTGGACAATTTCACACCTGAAAAAATCAGGGAAGCTGTGCAATGGATTGATGGTCGTTTGCTCACAGAAGCATCAGGCGGCATCACGGAAGAAAACGTTGTAGCTTATGCTGAAGCGGGGGTTGATTTCATTTCCATGGGTGCATTGACACACCAAATTCATGCGTTGGATTTTAGTTTAAAATCTTTTTAAGATGCAATCAGAAAAGAAAGAACGATACAATCTTCGCATTAGAAAATCGCTCGAACGGCGCTTGAATGGCGTAGTTTGGCCGGGTGTCGAAGGTTTGTCGTTGCTCTTAGTGGGACGTTTTTTCATTGAGTCTGTCACAAAAGGAAGCATCACAACACGTGCCGCTGCTATTTCTTTTCGTTTATTCTTGGCCTTCTTCCCTGCCATCATCCTTTTGCTTTCACTGATTCCTTATATCCCCATTCCCAACTTCCAAAAAGAATTGATGGACAATATTCATCAATTTTTTCCGGGCGACACATTCTCTTTGGTGGAAGATACCTTGAACGATTTGATTAACAAGAAATACAGCTCTTTGATATCCATAGGTTTCATTTTGGTTATCTACTACGCCTCCAATAGCATTAACGCCATTCTATTGGGTTTCAACGAGAGCTATCATTTTGAGGACAACACCCACCCCATTTTGAGACGCGTCTTGAGCATAATTTTAATTTTCATTTTAGGTTTACTCTTGGCCTCTGCTATCACCCTGATCGTATTCAGTGAGACGATTATTGGCATCATCGGCGACAAAGATGTATTGGCAGACAAGGCCATTGTTTTCATGTTAGATATTGCCCGATGGGTTATCACGCTCATCTTGGTTTATTCTGTGAATACGACATTGTACAATGTGGGCATGGGTGTGCGCAGAAGACGCAGTTGGCGTTTTTGGAATTCAGGAGCCATCTTGTCCACTTCTCTTTTCATCATCACATCATTGGCGTTTGCCTACTTTATCAATAACTTTTCGCAATTCAATAAGCTCTATGGTTCTCTGGGAACGTTGATGGTTCTGTTGATCTGGATGAACCTCAACTGCATTATTCTGTTGGCTGGTTTTGATTTGAACGCCAGTATTCGCAAGGCATTGCGTATGATGCATCAAATGAAGGAGGAGAAATCAAAAGAAACG
>CANGVU010000090.1 GCA_947457325.1 Flavobacteriales bacterium
AATGCAAAAGCCGATTGCGGATCCACTACCGTGAAATCATTGCAATACAATGTGTCTGAGTACTCATTGGTACCTGAAACAGCCAATGAACCATTATTCCAGGAAACTTGATCCATTTCAACCAGCGCACCTCCATGAATCATTTGTGCAGATATAGGCTGGTGGTTTTGCCAATGCACCAATGTTCCACTGTATTCATTAGTTACTTCATCATTTGCTCCTAGAGTCTGTAAATTTGGAGACCAATAAACATCACCGCGTTGTTTGCCCAGTAGATAAAAATCTCCGTTTTCAGAAACACATATGGACTGACGGCGTGCTATTTCAAAATCGCCTGTAATACCGTTTGGATTGGCAATATGAGAAGTGGCCCAAGTTATACTGCCATTGGATTCCATCTCACAAAGAAAATAGCTGTAGACCCATTGAGGTGACTGCAATTCAAATGGGCCAATGAAACCTCCACTGTACCAATCTCCCGCAGCTAAAACTTGACCATTGGGCAACCATTCCACTTCTGCAAACTGAATGGTGATATCTGGAATAAATTGCACTCCAGTGCAACTACCCATTGAGTCAAGTATAGCCAAAACCACATTGTAACTGAAAGGTGCGTTGAAAGATTGGTCGCCTATGGTCATTTGACCTTGGAAACATGCTGAGGCAAAAGCTACTTGACCTTGTTCATTTATTTCAATGTCCCCAAAAACTTTCAATTCAGAACCCGACAACCAAAGCTGTGGCTGCTCTTCTGGACTCCAGCGGTATATCCAGCCTGTCATATAATCTGAGCCAGCACAAAAAATCTCATTGTTCAAACCAAATGTGACCACGGGATAACTGAAACCGTATTCAGAGAAAACATCCATATTCCATGCTTCAACCTGTGTCCCAGATGAATTGATATAAAGTACAAAATTATTCATATTGGACCAAGTGTTCTCATCACTAAGAACCAACTGATCATTGACCCACAGATTGTCCATGTACACTCCGCTCAAGACAACATTTCCCAATGAATCAGCATCAACATCAAATATGAAAACTGATGATGATAAAACAAATTCGGAAAGCATCTCACCGCTATTGGACCATTTCTGAATAGCTACTACACCAGCAGGACCTTCTGTAAAAGTCTCCACATATTCTAAAGTATGAGCCCACCAATAGGACTGATTGTCACCTGCAGCAAAAAGACTATTTCCCCTGGCGGAAACACCATTAGAAAGAATGGTTGATGCAAACGGGAAATTAAGGGTTTGGGCATGAGTTAAAAGAACACTCCAACTAAACAACATGCACAAAAAACATTTCTTAGACATGGTCTAAAGATAATCAATCATAAAAAATCAACAAGAAGATCACGTTCTATTAACATAAAATCAAGAGAAGGCTATTTGTGTTTTTATAAATATAACATTGAAGCGCCAATGGCTTATTCTCATCCCGCTTTTTTTGCGATTGACAAATTCTATTCAAAAGCCATGAAAAAAATACTCAGTTATTGCTTTGTTTTAATGCTGTTTAGTCAAACCATATCAGCAATGGAGTTGGACACATGCGCCAATCCCTTGAACTACTTTTTTGATGAAGATGGGGATGGTTTTGGAACCCCAGACAATTCACTCCTTCTGTGCAATCCTATCGTTTCATTTGTAAACAATGCCGACGATTGCATGGATAACAACGCATTCATTTTTCCTGGGGCCAATGAAGCTTGTGACGAAACGGACAATAATTGTGATGGTGAAATAGACGAATATGTTCAGAACACTTACTACATCGATATAGATATGGATGGCTTTGGTAATGTTGATGAAATGATGCTTGCATGTGACATGCCCTTAGGTTACGTTAACAATGGGGACGATTGCGACGACAATTTAATCCTATTTGAAGATTTGGATAGCGACAGCTACGGTGGCGAAAACCTCTCTGCATGTGGCGAAATACAAACGGGAGATTGCAATGACAATGACGCTGCCATATTTCCATTTCAATCTGAAGTCTGTAATGATTTGGATGACAACTGCAATGATGAAATAGATGAGTTTGTGCTCAACACCTACTTTGCGGATGCCGATGCCGATGGTTATGGCGATGCCAACAATGCGACCTACGCATGCGCTCCTATCATGGGATTTGTTGACAATAGTGAAGATTGTGATGACACCATGATTCTTTATGAAGACCTAGACTTAGATGGTTTTGGAAGTAACAATGTAGCTGCATGTGGAACTGAACTGGATACAGACTGCGATGATAACAATAGCAGTGTCAATCCAAACGCAATTGAAATACCAGACAATAACATCGATGAGAACTGCGATGGAGAAATAAGCACCAACATAACAGAAATCAAAGCCATGCACCTTCAACTTTTCCCCAACCCTGCAAACCAATGGATCACAATCAGTGCAAACCATTATGCTTGGAATAACAAACTCATTATTGTCAATCAATTGGGTCAAAAAATGTTTGATGGCAACATAGAACGTAGTATGCAATTGAATGTGGGTGATTGGGCCAATGGGATATACAATATCATTATTGGAACAGAAACTGAATCCTTTATGATTTCAAGATAATCGCAATGAAATCGACCCTTCTCGCATTGTTGCTTCTATTGACAACAGTCATTGCCGCCCAAACCTTTGAAGGTCTTGAGGGTATTTATGTTGAGCACTACTATCAATCCAATGAAATGGATAATCGCGCTGGCAACCTCAGCGGAGAACTAAAAACCAACTCAAAAACCTACAGAATATTCTTAGACTTGTCTCCAGGATATCGTTTCCAAGCTGCCTACGGAACAATGGTTCATCCATTGAGTTTCCATTCAGAAGCGCTCTTCTTTAATCACGCAGGAATTGGAAACACTTATCCCAATGTGATACCCGAAAGAAGCCTTTCAAAAAATATCACTTTGTTAGACTCATGGTTTACCGCAGGTGCTGCTGGAGAAAGTTTCATGGGTGTTCCCAAAAAGTTTGACCTAGATGACAATTTGCTTTCTAAAAAATTCGAGGAAAGCTATCTGATCAATGATACCAAATGGATGGAATACAGCTTGAAAGAACGTGATGGAATGCATTATTCAAATGACCTTCCTATCGTCAATCTTTTCCAACTGGACTCAACATCTAAGCATTTAATGATGGTCACCAATTCCAATCATTTGGAGATAAAAAATGGAGCCTGGGCTTGCCTGGGAAAAGGCTCCATAGGAGTTGACTCTCTAGGCACCAACTACCTGTTAATTGCCCAATTGACCACTGCAGGGGAATTGGATTATGAATTGAATATCATGTTAGGAACCCCGCAAGGAAAATCAATCAAGTACGTATGGAGTAATCCTCAGCAAGGTGAAATCTTGTGTCCCTTGCTGCAAGGAACAACAAGAAAAACAAAGAAAAAGCAGAACAAACAAAAATAAAATCATGAAAAATATTTACACCGTTTTCACTGGATTAAGCCTTATGGTAGGGCTTTCTAATCAAAATGCGCAAGCGCAAGGATTGCAGGGTATTGTCGTAGAAAAATACTACGTTTCCGATGCCGCAGACTCAATTGATGCTGCGGACAATTTCGCCACTTACCCACTCCATGTTGGATCAACCACTTATAGGGTTTATGCAGATTTACAAGATGGTTACAGCTTTATTCAAATGTTCGGAAATGCAAGTCATCCATTGGAGATCCATACCACAACCTCTTTCTTCAACGACCCCAATTATGGCGTAGCGGTCTACCAAGGAACCAGTGTAAACAACACCAAGAAAAACACCCAATTGATTGATACCTACCTAACGGTAGGAGGAGTTGCTGCTACCAAGATGGGTGTTCTAAAAACAGAGGATACGGATGGTACTATTGGCAATAATGATGGTCTCATCGCCAATGTCACACCAGCCATGGGATTGCCCGTAACCGGTACCGATGCAGCTGATGGAATGATGCCTGGTACGCCAATCAATCCAAATGTACTTGGTATCAGTTCAGAGTTGGATTTGTTTGACCAGACGCCAGGTTCTGATTTTGTAACCACCAATGGTACCATTGCAGCCTTAGGAGGAGTAACGGGAGTAACAGCCAGCAACATGGTATTGCTTGGACAATTCACAACAGATGGAATTTTCTCATTCAAATTGAATCTTCAATTGGGAACACCACAAGTTGGCGGAAGCGAAATCTTTGTTGCCGAGAATCCTGAGAATGGCGAATTGACCGATAGCACATTGATCTACGAAAGCACACCAGAAGAACCCAATGGAATTTCTTATATCGGACAAAGAAACAGCATGAGCATTTTCCCTAACCCCGCTACTGAATTCGTTGTTATTAAAAACAACATGAAACAATCCATTGGACAGATTAGTGTGTACAACTCCACCGGATCTTTGGTACTTTCTGAGACTACGCAACAATCCGCTCTAACATTGAATGTAGCACAATTGGCTACCGGCCTATATACCGTTAACATCAACAATGACGGTCAGATTCAAAAAATATCCTTCATCAAAAAATAAATCCATGAGAGGTCTCCTTTCCATCCTTATTTTCATTTCGGTCTCCACCATTGGCTTAGCTCAGGGAGTTCTCAAAGGCAAAGTCACCGATGAGAAGGGAGAACCTGTTTTTGGCGTAGTTGTCGTGGTGATAGAGAATCAATCAATTCTGTCCAAAACAGATTTTGATGGGTTATACGAGTTGGCTATACCCAACAATAAAAAATATACCATCAACTATGTGATGACCGGATTCAAGACTACTGTAGACACGGTTATCTTATCCAACAACCAAACGCTTGTAAGCAATGTAACATTATACAGCAGCTCATATGTTGTAAAAGGACTTGACATTGTAGGTAAAGTGGCTAAGTCCAATGATACCTATATGGAAAAAGTGAAGATGAATTCTGCCACTACCATTGATTACATCTCTTCTGAAACCATGAAAAAAACAGGTGACCAAAATGTGGTCAATGCCATTGCCAGGGTTTCCGGTGTATCTACTTCAGGAGGGTTAATTACCGTTAGGGGAATTGGAGATCGATATGTAAAAACTACATTGAATGGTTCACGCATTCCCACATTGGATCCTTTGACCAACAACATTAAGTTGGACATCTTTCCTTCAAGTTTGATTGATAACATTATCATTACCAAAACCGCTCAATCCAATTTGGCTTCTGATTGGTCAGGTGCGTATATATCCGTTGAAACCAAAGACTATCCTGATCAATTGAGCATCAATGTAGAATCACAATTTGGTTACAATCCTCAAGTCACTTTCAAAGATTTTATTACCTCAGCCAAGAGTAAAACAGATCGCTGGGGCTTTGACAATGGAATGAGAAGAAGGGAAAAAGACGAAATTCTAGTACCTAATTTGGCTCCAACTACCTATGACGAATTGGTATCCTTAGGTTTGGGCGACTTTTACGCCAACCTTGGTATACATGGATGGGCAGATGGAAATGCAACAGCTGATAATTACTTGGCTTTGGGACTGGTAGAGTTGGGTTTACTTCCTGCCAATCAACTAAATAATCCCGCTGCAGTTGCTGCTGCTAAGCAAGAATATACCAGTCAATACAAACCACAAGCATTTGCTTTGATCAATCCAGATGGAACAGATTACAACAATGGCTTCGCCAATAACTGGAATGCTCGCGTGGAAAAAGCTCCAATGAATTTTAGTCAGAACTTCAGCATAGGAAATGAAACCAAATTGTTTGGGAAAAAATTGGGCTACTTCATTGGAATGCGATACGGTACCAATTACCGTTATGACCCCAACGGATCTTCACAACGAGTTGGAGATGAAACTTTGGATTATCCCATAGACCGTCAAGACTATGCCCGAATCAGTCGTGAAACCAATTCTTGGAACGTCTTGTTGAATGCTAATTACAAACTAAGCCCCAATCATAAAATTGGTTTGTTGTATATGCCAAATATCATTGGAACCAATGATGTCGCTCAATACGAAGGAAGACCTTTCGTCTCACCTGATGGAATAATTGATGAGCAAGACATATCCGTGGTGAATAAC
>CANGVU010000091.1 GCA_947457325.1 Flavobacteriales bacterium
ACTTTCCAGGAATAACAAAACCAATATAGAGGACCACTATGGAATCAATCAATTGCGATACCACCGTGCTGCCTGTGCTCCGCAAAGCGATGTAACGATTACCCGTTTTGTTTTTAATCCAATGAAAAACAGTTGTATCCAATAATTGCGATACAATAAATGCACAAATACTTCCCAAGATGATCCAAGGCGCTTGACCAAAAATCAAGTTGTACTCCTTGTCGCCTGCCAAACCTGGAGCACTAACCAAAGTGGAAGATGGAATTTGTAACGACGCGTATACCAATAAAAAGCAATAACCAATCAGAATTGCTGTAATCCAAGACAAACGTTTCACTGCTTTCTCTCCGTAAAACTCATTCAACAAATCTGTCAGTATAAAAACAATGGGCCAAGGTAAAACACCAACAATCGTAGTGAAAGGTCCAAAATGCCAATCAACCAAATTAAATTGCAATGGAACATCAATAAGTTTACTTGAAATCAATTCCGCTGTTACAGCATTGGTAATCATCAATCCCGCAAGAAAGACAAAGGTCCATTCGCGGCGAGTAGGTTGAAAAGATGTTTGACTGAGCATCAATGGAGTAATTTGTGATGAAATTAAGACAATCCCGCCAACTGATTATCATAAATTATCAGATTACAATTTGAACCTCATTTAAATTTGCGCCATGCGCTTCTGCTCCATCGCTCTTTTATTGTTACTGGGAGGATTCTCCCCATCCTATGGCGCATGGGTGAAAGGGCGTGTCACCGACCAAAAAGGGAACCCCATCCCCGGTAGTTATGTATGGCTAGAGTCCAATCAGCAACAACAGGCCCGAGACATCTCCAACGGCAACGGGGAGTTTGCACTGAAGGCACCAGAAGGCAAATATTCCTTGCATTGCAAATCCCTTGGGTTCAAGGAACATGCTGAAAAAATTCAATTGGGAAAAAATGAGGTGGTCATTCAAGTCGTCTTGGAGGAAGATGAGCTCATGCTGAATAGCCTCAACATCAGCAGCAACCGCAGTGATTTCGCCAAATACCTGATGGAGAAGGCCGAAGAAAAACACACTTTTAACAAAGAAAATCATCCCACCATCACCCTCAATGGTTACCAAAGGGTTAGTGTACAGGGACCTCCCATCGTTCCAAAGGGAGAAGACGCTGTATCTGACTCTGCCCAAAAAGAGGCTGAGGAAGAAATCGAAAAAGGAATAGACACCACCAAATGGGAATTGTTTTGGAGAAAACGATTCCCGCGATTGTACCGCAGAAGCGACTCCCTTGAATACGCCAAATTGCACAGTCCCGCTTACCGATTCATCAAAGATTCGATACCTGAATTCAGACAACAATGGCTATCTGAATTTGCTTCCAACCACCAGTTTGCCCCCAATGGAAAATACCATGAAGACGTCAATGGATACAAGAGATACACGCCTTATCGTCCTTGGATTGAAGCCGCTGGGTTTAGTGTAGGATTTAATTACGGAGAAAAAACGATATGGTCAGACCGAGACAGATGGGAAGACCCATACAGTTTTGAGTCACGGGATGCCCTTGGTGAATTTGATTTGTTGGACCACCATCTCAACGTTCCCAAAGTGGCACAGAAACTGATCCCATCGCCTTTTTCCAACCTAGGAAGAGCCACTTATCGCTACAACATTATCGATGTTCAAGAAAAGAAAGGCGGCAATGTGTTTTGTATCCAAATACAACCCATCGTCAAAAAAGAAGCGCTCATCAATGCTCAAATTTGGATTCAAGATTCCACGTTTAACATTGAAAAAACCAAGTACCAGTTTACCCCGAGAGCATTGACGTATTATCATCAATTTGAATTTGAAGAGGAATACTTGCAATGGCAAAACCGGTCTTTGCCCAAAAACCGTTCGATCCATTACACCATCATCGAAAATCAAGATACCATATTGGGTAAAACAGAAATCCACTTTGACAACCCCATTCAATTGGAGACCTCCCCCAAAATAGGATTGGAAGTGCAAACATTTGCAGATGATGCAGAAAAGAAAGAAGATGACTTTTGGCCCAATCAAAGACGTTTTCCGCTAGACTCGGTTGAAACCGCTTACCAAACGTTTTGTGATAGCGTACAAAAAAAATACCTCAGTCCGCGCTACAAACAAATACGAGATTCATTGTACAACCAAGTTTCATTTTGGGATGTCACCCTCAATGGAATGGGCTTCAAAAACTCGTTCAAAGGTTATAGTTATTTCATCAACCCCCTAATTTCTCAGTTAAATTTCTGGGGTATTGGTGGCTACCGACATGTCTTTGGTGGTTCAGCTTCCAAAGAGATCAACGAGAAGAATAGAATTTCGATGAATGGTCGCATCAGTTACGGGGTGGCGAACAAGGATCTCGGTGCAGATGTGCGATTCAGCTGGGACTACAAGCCAGAGAAATACATGCGGACCAGCATTCAAGTGACCAATTTGTATGAGCAAATCAATGGCTATGCTTCACTGGCCACCATGTTCAGTCGAAGCAACTTTGTCAAAAGAGAGGGATTAACCATAGCACAAAGAATGGAGTTGGCCACCGGTTTATTCGGTGAAGTATCGCTGAGCCATATGCGCCAACTTCCCATCAATACTTTGAAGCAAGACAATTGGTCAGGACAGGTATTTGGTGAAAACAACAAGCCCATTGATTTTGAAGACTACCTCAAAACAGAAGTTAGTCTTTTATTGCAATACCGCATTGGCCAACAATACTACCGCCGAAATGGCCGCAAATATTATCTGCCCAATCGCAATCCGGAGCTCTTTTTCACCTACCGGAAAGGCATTCCCCGCCTAGCCAAGAGTGAAGTCAATTTTGATTACGTGGAACTCTCCATCCGACAAAAATTTCGTATTCCTGTCCTGGGTGAAGGAGAATGGGCTGCTTATGCTGGAACTTATCTGAACAAGAAAAGTTTACGACTCATGGAATATCGCTATTTCAGGGGATCTGACTTCTTTCTTTTCTCCGACCCCACCAACAGTTTGCAATTGTTGGGCCCCACTTTCAGCACACCCAACGCTTTCTTCAAAGCCAATTACTTCCATCATTTCAACGGATTGCTCACCAATAAACTGCCGCTCATCCACCGATTAAAAATCACAGAGGCCGCAGGTGCAGCAACACTCATCATTGCTGACCAAAACTTTTACCACCAAGAATTGTATTTGGGAATGGAAAGGGTCTGTAGAATTAAAAAACAACTCTTCAGATTTGGTTTGTATGCCTGCACGTCAGACAACAACTTTGGATCTGCTCGTCTGACCTACAAATTCGGAATTTCCTTCTTCAATACTTTCGCCAAGAGTTGGACCTATTGAGCCTGTACTTTTCGCTCGCGGAAAAGCATCAAGAACAAGATGGCGACTACTGCAGAATATCCCGCGAAGGACAACCAAATGCCTGACCAATCCAAATGCGGGATGGACTGCCCTTCAGCATTGGTGGTGTAATGCGTAAAATAATGTTCAATCACCCACCCACTGACACGACTTCCCAAAACTGCGCCCAGTCCATTGACCATCATGGTAAATAAACCTTGCGCACTTGCACGGATAGATGGCTCAACACTTTTCTCAATGAACAACGAACCACTGATGTTGAAAAAATCAAAGGCCATCCCATAAATGATACAAGACAAAAGAATCATCCACAAACCATCTCCTGGATTTCCAAATGCGAACAAGCCGAAACGCAACACCCAAGCCACCATACTGATCAACATGACCTGTTTAATGCCAAAGCGCTTCATGAAAAAAGGAATCGCCAAAATGAAAAGCGTTTCTGAAATCTGCGCCAATGAAGAAACAATGGCAGGATACTTCACCGCCATGGTATCGGCGTAGGCCGGATTGCCATCAAAGTCATGCAAGAAAACATCACCGTAAGCATTGGTCAATTGCAATGCAGCGCCAAGCAACAAGGCAAACAAAAAGAAGACTGCATAATAACGATCCTTCAACATCTTAAAGGCATTTAAACCCAAGGCTTCCACCCACGATTTGCGTTCCAAGTCTTTGCCCAATGGAGGACAAGCCGGCAAGGTAAAGGCATAAGCCGCCAAAACAAAAGACACAGCACCGCCCAAATAAAATTGGAAAGCATCTGTTTCATGACCGGTTAAGCTGACGGTCCACAAAGCCACGATGAATCCAACCGTTCCCCAAACGCGAATAGGCGGAAATACTTTCACCACATCAATGCTTTTGTCTCTGGACAATATCGCGTACATCACAGTATTGGACATGGAGATGGTGGGCATGTAAAAAATCATGGTCAACAAAATTCTCCAAAACATCTCGTCTGGAGATTGCGCAGAAGGCACCAAAAACAAACCGATACCGCCCAATAAATGAAGAACGCCATAGAGTTTCTCTGCATTGATAAAACGATCGGACAAAATACCCGCAATGGCCGGCATGAACAAAGCAGAAATCCCCATGGTGGAGAAAATAACCCCAAACTGATCTGGTCCCCATTGTTTGGTTTTGAACCAAAATGCACCAATGGTAATCAACCAACTTCCCCAAATAAAGAATTGCAAAAAGCTCAGCGCTGTCAAACGTAGTTTCATCATATTTCAAATATAGGGAAAGAGACTACTTTTTGGACAAAAACAACTTGCTTCTACTGGTCCATACCCAAACCAATAAAAAGAAACCAGCAATTATCAGTGCTGACAATCCCCAAGATTGCTCAGGAGAGAAATTCTCTGACCAAGCCTTCAAAGGCAAACCAAATCCCAATAAACCCTCATAAATCAACATCACATGAACGATATAAATCAGCAAAGTGTTCTGTCCCATTCGCAAAAACAAATTGTCCTTAAAAACAAAAATTTTATTGATCCAAATCAACACGCCCAACACCATTAAGACATATCCCAATCCAATCAGCGCATCTTTGTTGCTCAACTGAATATTGACATTGGCCAAACCCAATTGTTGAATGACAAAATCCAATCCCCAGAGAATGTAATACGCATCGCGGACCAAAACATAGCCCAATAAAGTGAGCAAAAAAGCAGTGCCATAGCGCAAGACATGACGCTCATACACCCGGAGCAAATGCCCCATTCCTGCACCAAAAAGCGTGTAACCGCTGAAACGAATAAAACTGAAATCTGAGTACTGACCATAAAAGAAGTTTTGAATCCATTTGGGCCAATCTGCAGGACGATAAACAACTTGCGCTTGAAGACCTTGATTCACCCATTCTCTTTGTTGGTGAATATAGAATTCTTGGTAACCATTACAGATCAAAATCAGAAAAGCACCTGCAAAAGCCCAAAGGTAAAAAGGCAACCGCGTCAGTTTTGAAAGACCGAATAACAACAGGATTAAGAAAATCGCCACACCAATGGACTGCAAAACATGAAACGCCATAAGCCAATCTGTGTGATAAGTCGACCCATCCAACCAGCAAGAAATCAAATTGCGCAAATGCAATTGCAACAGATAACCCCACAGGATCAATTCCAACACCCTTTTATATCCTTTTCTTACGCGGTTGTTTTGCCAATAACCTCCTTGCTCCTTTGGGGATGACAACAAGTAGGCAAAGACAATTCCTGAGATGGTAAAAAACAATGGCGAGGTATAACCGTGCAAATGCTGCCAGAACACATACCAATCGGTATTCAATGCGCGATAGTCTGGCGAAAGTAGCTCACCTGTGATATGGCCTTCCAGCATCAAAAGGATGGCAATGGATCGGGCCATGTCAATGAAGACCAATCTCGGTGCAGGTTTAGGATGAACGGATGAATTCAAATCAAGACAAAAATAATGTTTTTCGGTTTTCAATGGTTAACAGCTTATCAGCTGCAGCAATATTTGTCTCTGGTCTATTAGGATTTCTTCTTCGTTCTTTTTTCTAAAAATTTCAGGCTCTCCAAATAATCTCGTTCAACTTCGCCAATTGTTTTTTGCTGATACTTCTTGTATTCTTTGGTTGCTTTCTCAACCGCTTGTTCATGGCTTACTGCGCCAGCTCCTTGCAAAAGATTTTCTCCGCTCATCGTTAA
>CANGVU010000092.1 GCA_947457325.1 Flavobacteriales bacterium
CCAAGACCGTCTGTATGGTTGTTCACAAGTATGCGCTTCCAAAGGAATTGCAAAAGAAGCTGGATAATTAATGTTTCGATTGATATTTAGAATAATTCTTTGGTCCTCCATTGTTTTCTTTGGGTTCACGATAGGATGGGTATTGCTGTACAAGTGGGTCAATCCGCCGATAACGCTTTTCCACATGATGGATCGCGCCAAGGTGGAGGACTGTACCTATCATTATCAGTGGGTAGATGGCGATCAGATTTCGACACAGGTGAAATTGGCAGTGGTGAGCAGTGAGGACAATCATTTCATGTCGCACAATGGCTTTGATTGGGAAGCGATTGAAAAGGCGCAGCGTTACAATGAGACCCACAAAAAAAAGCGCGGGGCCAGCACCATTTCGCAGCAGACAGCGAAGAATGTATTTCTTTGGCCGGCGCGCTCTTGGCTGAGGAAGGGACTGGAGGCTTACTTTACTGTATTGATTGAGTTTTTTTGGAGCAAGGAGCGCATTTTGGAAATGTACTTAAATGTCATTGAGATGGGACCTTGCACCTATGGTGTAGGCGCAGCATCGGAGTTGTATTTTGAAACAACGGCTGATCGATTAACAAGAGAGCAAGCGGCTTTGATAGCCTCGTGTTTGCCCAATCCCAAGAAGTTCAAGTTGGAGAAGCCATCAGCCTATATGCAAAAGCGCAAGCGCAAGATTATTCGATTGATGAAGTGTTTAGGCGATGATTATTTTGAGCGTTATGGCTCAGAATGGTCAACAGAAAAGCGAGATAAGAAAGAAGCCGAGGTAGATAGAGCATTGGAAAAAATCCCGGTGGAGGATTTGTTGGTTCCCGTTGTCGATGATGCAAGCAGCAGCGAAAGCCCCGACACCACTGTGAATGCCTCGCCTTTGGATACCTTGGGACAATAGTCTTGCAAGCTTGTAAATGGATTATTTTGAAGATGCAAAACGGAGATTTGCATTCAAAATAATAACACCATGAACACAACCCATTATTTATTGATTTTAGATCGCAGCGGCAGCATGGCTGATTGCTGGGACAGCACCATGAGCGCATTGAATGAGCAGATTCAATCCATCAGAACGGTACAAGAGCGCAACACCGATGTGCCGATTAAGGTGAATTTTTTAACCTTCAATGACGATGTCCATTTCGAGTTTCTCAATGTTCCTGCGGCGCATTTGGAACCGCTGAATACCCAACGACTTTTTCCATCAGGATGTACTGCTATGTTGGACGGAATTGGCCAAGGCATTCAACGCATCCAACATGTAATGCATCCAGATGACGATGTTGTTTGCATTATTCTGACAGATGGAGAGGAGAACGCTTCGCGGGAGTTCAGTTATGGACAAATTGGAAAAATGATAGAAACTTTGAAGACTGGAGGGAGGTGGTCGTTTTTATTGATGGGAGCTGATTTCGATATTTTGGACATGGCTCAAAAATTGAAGATTGATGCTGAAAAGCAGGTGCACTATCAGAAAAAACAAACCAAGGCCATGTTTCAGGAGGTAAACCTAATGATGAACGATTATATTGTGGCCAAGCAAGCAGGAAGATTCAAGGATTCTTTTAATTTTGATAAAAAGAACAACAAGAAGAAGAATGATTAGAGCTCATTTGATACGCACATTGGAGGTGGATGAGGAAATTTTTGCCTCCGTTGTGCAGTATTTGCAACAGTTCAAAGGAGAGGTAGAATTTGTGCATCATGATGAGCCGGTGGTCATGTCTGGAAAACCGAAGCGCGTCATTAAAAAAGTGGATGACGATTTTGATGTTCAAGAGGAATTTCTAATGAACAAATTGTGTGATTCTGAAATACGGGTCAAATCTGTCGATTTGGATTTTGATGAAGTCAACGCATATCCCTGGGAGA
Organism: Flavobacteriales bacterium; assembly: GCA_947457325.1. Taxonomy (GTDB): domain Bacteria; phylum Bacteroidota; class Bacteroidia; order Flavobacteriales_D; family Sanyastnellaceae; genus CAMCTV01. The sequence goes on from CANGVU010000092.1 coordinate 1,891, forward strand.
AGTTTTTTGATTTGATAAAAACGTTCAGAAAAAAAAGCAATCAAGAAGAAATAGAAAACCCGTTGCCGGCATTAAAGCCAGAACAGAACACTGCTCCTCAAGATAACGACCATGTGTTTATTCTAACGTATCAAGCCAATACAGAGAAATGGTTTGTAGGTTCAGAGGCTCACAGCGGGCGAAATCATTTTATTCATTTGCTTTACTGGCACCATTATATTTTGTCGGAGCCAGTCTATCCCGTGGCGTATCACATCATGTCGACCATTTTGAAGAATGAGACATTTGGCGACATTACGAAGTATTTGCCACTGACGCATGATACGCCAAAGGGCTGCATGATGGACATGTGTTGGAACAAAACCGATGTGATTCTTAAGTTAAGGACAGCAGACATTTGTCCTGATTGTATGCTCGCATTGGCTGATCAATCGGTGAATCGTAAATTATTGAATCAAACTTTAAAAGTGTTTGATCACGTGCGTTCTCAGGTGCTTTTTCGAGAGCGCTTTTTGGCATTGCAGTCCTATCCGCATTTGGTATTGGATCGAAAAAAGGGAGAATTGGTTTTTCCGGAATTGTCCAATTTGAAGGTCAAGCTCAATCCTTTGGAGTTAACTACCTATTGTTTTTTTATACAACACCCATTGGGTATTATCCTGTCTTATCTCCCAGATTACTTTGAAGAGATTTTGGCGATTTATATGGAGATCAATCCACACTTGGATCGCGATTCGGCAATGGAAAGGGTGTCGGATTTGACCAATCCATTGAGCAATTCCGTCAGTGAAAAAATTTCACGCATCAAGGCCAAGTTGAAAAATATGTTGGGCGAGGAAATCGCGCAGCCGTTCATCATCCAAGGTCCCAATGGAGGTTTGAAGAAAATTGAAATCCCCCGAGATCAGGTGACGTATTTACATCTTGGATAGTTTGATGGCGGGCAACTTATCGCCAGTCAAGACCAAGAAATATGTACCAGTAGGCAATGATTGGTTGGGAACAATCAATCGGTTCGTTGTGTTTTCTAATAACCAATTGTCAGATATGATGACTTTCCCTTGGGAATCCAAAAGCAAATAGTGAATGTTTTTCTGATCATCCCCATAGTTGGATATTTCCCAATGATCGCTGAAGGTTGCGGTATTGAATCCAGCATGATTGATGAAAGTATTGATGTGGTTGGGTGTATTGTCAAAGCCAACATAAACCACAGTCGCATTTCCTGAGTTGGGAATAGCCAAAGTGTCGTTTTCATTGGCGTAGCAGATGTCTGCAGCGCTGCTCAATCCGCCAGCTACGGTAATGATTTCACTCACAGAAAAATCAGGGCTGTATTTGGTGATGCGGTTGGGGGACCAACTGGCCACAAAATAATTTCCAAGGCCGTCTTTGTCTATCCCATCACAATTCCCGAGTGTTGTTGTGGTCAAAGTAGTGATGGTGTTATCTGTTAAGTCAAGAGCCTTGATGGGTGCATTGCTCCCCCAGGCAACAAAAACAAGACGATTGTTGGCTTCATCATACACGATTCCATTAGGTGTTGTTGTTGTGTTATTGGACAACAATGTCGTTACGGGATTGGCCAAATCAGTGAAGTCGATTTGGTGGATTTTTTTGGTACTGAAATCGGTTACCCATACCCGAGCAACGCCATCTGACGCCATTCCATTGAGAAATCCAGCTCCAGTGATATTGACGTTTTGAACCAGTGTACTGGTGGCCAGATCAAATACTTTCACCCGATTGGAATGAATCGCGAATAAGTGGTTGTTAAAAATCTCCATGCCATATGCCGCAGCCAAAGGTGATGGTAATGTTGAAACACCGTTACCATCTCCATCAACGTGCACAACACTATTGCTGTTGCTGACTAGGAATCTTCCCTGAATGGGATCATATTCTATGGATTCAATGGTTTGAAGATTTTGTGCCTGAAACACAAGGCTTGAGCAAAAACAAGCGAGCAAAAAGAATGTACTTTGATAATTCATGGTTGGCAATAATAATGCAAAGACCAATTCCCCGCTATCTTTGTTGCATGTTAAATGCATGGAAAAAACAACCAACGATTGGAGTATTGGGTGGAGGCCAGTTGGGGAGGATGTTTATTGAAGAAGCCAGTAGATACGATGTCCACATTTCAGTTCTGGATCCGCAAAAAGAGGCGTCATGTGCCCTTCTAGCATCTTCTTTTACCGTGGGTGATTTCAATGATTACGATACGGTAATCCAATGGGCTGCGGACAAGGACATTATTACCATTGAAATAGAACATGTGAATTTGGATGCTTTGTTTGCTTTAGAAAAAATGGGCAAGAAAGTTTTCCCTCAGCCAAATGTATTGGCCACGATAAAAGACAAAGGATTGCAAAAGCTGTTTTATCAAGAGCACGGTATTCCTACTGCTCCTTTTGTTTTGGTTGACGATAAAAATGCTTTGGCTCACCATGAGTCCGTTTTTCCTTGCATGCAGAAATTAAGAACGGGTGGATATGATGGAAAAGGTGTTCAGGCATTGAGAAGTGCAAGCGATTTGGAAAAAGCTTTTGATGCCCCTTCCGTCCTTGAATCATGGGTGGATTTTGAAAGTGAGTTGGCAGTAATGGTGGCTAGAAATGAAAATGGACAAGTAGTAACATTTCCTCCCGTAGACATGGAATTCAATGGGGAAGCCAACTTGGTAGAGTTTCTGTTTTCTCCATCTGAGCAATCTTCAGAGGTTTTGGTCAAAGCGGAAGCATTGGCGGTTAAGGTTGCAGAGCAATTGCAAATTGTAGGGGTTTTGGCGGTAGAGATGTTTGTGTTGAAGAGCGGTGAGGTCTTGGTGAATGAGGTTGCCCCAAGGCCCCACAATAGCGGTCATCATACCATAGAGTGTTGTATTACATCACAATATGAGCAACACCTCAGAGCTATTCTCAATTGGCCATTGGGTGATACATCCATTATTCAACCAGCTGTGATGGTGAATTTATTGGGAGAAAAAGAAAGCCATGGCTTGGCCATGTATGAGGGAATGGAAACGGTTTTGAAAGAAAAAGGAGTTTATGTTCATTTGTATGGAAAAGAGCGCACCAGCCCTTTCCGGAAAATGGGACATGTCACCATCATGGATCAAGACATTCAGGTGGCTAAGGAGAGGGCGCGTTGGGTGATGAAGACTTTGAAGGTGGTAGGTGAATAATTGAGTTGAGAATGTTAGTATTGAATAAAGAACGTTAGTTTAGCCATATGAAGCAGTACCATGATTTGTTGCAACATTTGTTGGACAATGGAGTTAAAAAATCTGACCGTACAGGAACAGGCACATTTAGCGTGTTTGGTCATCAAATGCGTTTTGATTTAAAGGAAGGTTTTCCATTGTTAACAACCAAGAAATTGCACACCAAAAGCATTATTCATGAATTGCTTTGGTTTTTGAAAGGAGAAACCAATATTGCTTACTTGAAAGAGAATGGTGTAAGCATTTGGGATGAATGGGCGGATGAGAATGGTAACTTGGGACCGGTGTACGGATACCAGTGGAGAAGTTGGCCCAATCCTGACGGCACACAAACTGATCAGATTACCAAATTGGTTGAGGGATTAAAAAAGAATCCTGATGGACGCAGACACATTGTATCCGCTTGGAATCCTTCATTTATCGACCAGATGGCTTTACCTCCCTGTCATTGCTTGTTTCAATTTTATGTTGCAGAAGGAAAATTAAGTTGTCAGTTATACCAACGCAGTGCGGATACATTTTTAGGAGTTCCGTTTAACATTGCTTCTTATGCATTGTTGACCATGATGATGGCTCAAGTATGCGGCTATGAACCTGGAGAATTTGTCTGGACAGGTGGTGATGTTCATTTGTACAGCAACCACGTTGAACAGGCGCAATTGCAATTGTCAAGGGATTTTAGACCATTGCCTCAGATGAAAATGAATCCAGAGGTCAAAAATATTTTTGACTTTAAGTACGAGGATTTTTCGTTGGAGAATTACGATCCACATCCACACATCAAAGCTGCTGTTGCTGTCTACTGAAAACACCTATTGTAAGCATCCTTGTTGCCATGTCTGCCAATAGGGGCATTGGCAGAAACAATGATTTGATGTGGCATTTGCCCGATGACATGAAGTTTTTCAAG
>CANGVU010000093.1 GCA_947457325.1 Flavobacteriales bacterium
AACAATATTGAAGCAGGCTATCAGCAATATGAAAAACAGGATGGCAAAGGTTGCCCACTTCTCAGACTGCGTTGTTTTATAAATCAACGCATTCTTCTCCAGTCTACTTACCAACTTTAATTCCTTTTGAGCCAGCATCTCATTCCATCTGTCTTGAAAATCCGCCACGTCTCCCTCATCCTTCAGAAACAATTCCACAGCGGTTACTGAATCTGGTTTCTCCAACAACTTCCTCGCGTTGTACAATGGAACAAAAACATACTTTACATCCAACTCTGCATTGGCTGAAAAAACACCCGCGTTATACACATCCATAGTCCTAAAGGCATCCTCTTTGTATCGGGAAAGTTTCCGTCCTGGAATAGGCGCTCGGATAGCATAGCGCTGCCCTAGACCTTCTTCAACCGCCATTCTCAACTCACCGCAAACTCCCAAACCAGGCACTACTTCAACATGGGTTGTATCTTCCAATACGAATCTTCCCATTCGCAAGAGCTGATCCATACCACTATTCTTGCCATAGGTTGTGCTCACCCCTTTCATGGTTACTACTGCATCTGCATCACCATAATGGATCCAAACATCATTTTCTACGATTGGTTCAGCTGCCAACAACAGACCTTCTTCAACCCATTGAGCCAAGGGTAAATCATTCTCACTAAAAAATTTATTATTGCTATGCTGAACAACAAGTGGCGCATCAAAATGCGCAAAAAGATCATCCACGAGCTTCTCGATTCCATAAAACGCAGACATCACCAATACCATTGCTGCGGTTACGAAAGCCACAACAACGGCTGAAATAATTGAAATGAGATGAATGATTCCCTTGGACTTCTTTGAAACCAAATAGCGATAAGCAAAGAAAAATTCTAAGCGCATATTACTTCCAGGCCTTGACAATCAAACCCGTGCCTTTTGCGTTGTGAACCCTGACGTCTATTGCATTAAAAAGAAAAGCAAAAGGATAAGTTATCAAATAATACAACGGAAGAACGATGAAAAACAAAGAAGTCTTGTTCAACATCAGCATGGGATACTTCATGCTCAGCAGCCATGAAATCCTACCCCATTTTCCATAGGAATACTGAATATCCCATGTCGAGAAGCCGGCTGTCTTTAGCTTTTCTGCCATATCCTCTACCCCATAGCCATCTCTCACGTGTTCTTCGATGAAACTTGTCTCACCGTCATCGTGCACATCACTTCCCCCTTGGTCAGATGGCGTAGAAATGAGAAGCATTCCGCCTTTTTTAAGACTTTGACAATAATTGGTTAATACCTTGACGTCTTCTTCAATGTGTTCCATCACATCCACACAAAGTACAAGGTTGTACTTTTCAGGTTGAACGAAAGTAGTAAGGTCCCCTGTTTGAAAATGCACATTTGGAATATTCACTTTTTTAAAAAAACCATCACAATCTGCAACTTGCTCGTCCTTCAGATCAACCGCATCAATAGATTGATAATTCAAGGATTTGGCCATGCGGTAGGTATATTGACCAAAACCAAAGCCCGCGTCCAATACTTGAACTGGAGAGGATTGGGTTGTTTTCCATTGACGCAGCGCTCGCTGAATGTGCCAGGAACGCAACAACAAAAGGTCTAGCAATTGATAAAACAAAACACGGGTCCAAGTAGCGGTATTAAAAACCACACCCAGCTTTCTTTTGATGGGATCGTAATGCATCTTAACTTTTCAATAATCGGTCAATCTCAGCAGAATAGTCCAAAGAATCATCGATAAAAAACTGAAGTTCCGGAACCTTGCGCATCTGTTTTGCTACCACACCAGCCAAATAATGACGGATAGTGGCATTCTTCTCTTTCATGAATTCCATCACTTCTCCCCTCTTTTCTGGTGGAAAAACGGATACATAAACTTTGGCGTAGCCCAAATCAGGGCTTACCCTAACCAGTGTAACAGTTACCAAAACTCCGGGAAACCATTCCATACCATTGCGTTGAAAGCTCGTGGAAAGCTCCTTTTTTATCAATGCTGAAAATTTTTCTAAGCGAACTCCTGCCATGTTCCAAAGGTAGCCAATGTAATCTAGAAAATACTACTAAATTTGGAGCATGTTAAAAATCAGAAGGGGAGAACGGCAAGATTTGCCTGAAGTGCTTTCACTCATTCAAGAACTGGCTTTGTATGAGAAGGCACCTCACGAAGTGACCAACACCGTTGAAGCCATGGAAAGAGACGGATTTGGACATCATCCCAAATACTTTCTATGGGTGGCAGAAATTGATGAAAAAATAATAGGCATTGCTATTTGTTACATCCGCTACAGCACCTGGAAGGGACCAATGCTCTATCTGGAAGATATTGTGGTTACTGAAAAAGAACGCGGGAAAAAAGTTGGACATCAATTGATGAGTACGGTCATCCAGTTTGCAAAAGAGGAAGAGTACAATGGTTTGATTTGGCAAGTGTTGGACTGGAACGAACCCGCCATACGATTCTATAAAAAATATGACGCTCATTTTGATGGGGAGTGGTTCAATGTCAAATTAAATAAAGAACAATTACAACAATTCCAATCGCAAAATGCAAGTATATAAATTTGGCGGGGCCAGTGTTAAAGATGCAGCAGCCATCAAAAATGTAGCTCAAATTGTTTCGTCAATACAAGAGCCGCTGTGTGTTGTTGTTTCCGCAATGGGTAAAACAACCAACGCACTGGAAAAACTGCACTTTCAGTGGTTTCATGGGCAAGCATTTGAGGAAACCCTACAGTTCATCACCGACTTTCACCAAGCCATTTCTGCGGCGTTGGAGTTGGAAACCAATACCTGTCTTTGGCATCAACAAATTGAATCCTTGAGGCGCAAACTTGGCAATATTGACAAAGATTCCTTTGATGCAAGTTATGATCAAATTATCCCCTTTGGAGAAATTATTTCCACTTCACTTCTGCATGACTATTGGAACAAAATTGCCTTGAATCATCAATTCGTCATGGCCACTGATTTTGTTATCACGGACAACCTTCATCGTGAATCTAGGGTACAGTGGGAAGCCACCCAGAAAAAAATAAATGGCCTAAAAAACAACGCTGATATCTTACTCACCCAAGGATTCATTGGCAGCACTACCAACGGAGAGTGGACTACTTTGGGCAGAGAAGGCAGCGACTACTCCGCTTCCATTTTTGCACATTGCTTGGATGCCAACCAATTGACCATTTGGAAAGATGTGCCCGGAATGCTCAACGCTGACCCCAAGAAACAATCAGACGCCCAAATCATAGAAAAAATATCCTATCAAGAAGCTATTGAATTGGCGTATTACGGAGCCAGTGTTATTCATCCCAAAACGATACAGCCGCTAGAATCCAAAAATATCGAATTGCGCATTGCGTCTTTTGTGAATCCCAATCTGCTAGGCACATTAATTGGAAATTTTCCAGGACTTCAATACCCCAGCTGTTACATTGAAAAGGAAAATCAAACCTTGATTTCCATTTCCACCAAGGATTTTTCTTTTGTTGTAGAAGACAACATTGTTGAAATTTTCAATCAATTGCATTTACTAGGCATCAAAGTTCAAATGATGGAGAATAGCGCATTGAGTTTTACAATGTGCATTCAATGTGAACCCCACAAGCTCAATGCATTGATCACTTCTTTGGAACACAAGTATACCATCCGGTATAATGAGGGGGTAAAACTTCTCACCATCCGTCATTACCAGATATCGGATCTTTTGCGCATGGCGCAGCAATCGGTATTAATGGAACAAAAAAACCGGACTACTGTCCGGTGGGTAATTCAATAAATTCGAGAAGAACAATCAATATTCGTCTTCATTGAAGAAGAAATCCTCTTTGGTAGGATAATCCGGCCAAATGTCTTCAATGCTTTCAAATACTTCTTCGTCGTCCTCAATTTGCTGCAGATTTTCTACAACTTCCAATGGAGCACCAGCTCTCATGGCGTAATCGATTAACTCATCTTTGGTGGCTGGCCAAGGGGCATCTTCCAAATAAGAGGCAAGTTCTAGCGTCCAATACATAGCAGTTTCTTTTTAAAGGGTTGAACGTATTAATTTGTGCGAAAGTAAAATTTTAAGTCAAAAAAACAAGCCTTTGTGGAAATATTATTTATTTCTGAGGAATCCAACATTTCGGAGACAAGCCATTTTGCTGCAAAATCCATCGAGATAAAGTAAAATAATAATCAGACAAACGGTTTAAAAAAACGGGGATTTCCAATTGAACAGGGTGCTGATGATTCAGTTCCCAAACCGAGCGCTCAGCGCGGCGACAAATACAACGAACGACATGTGCCTGAGCTGACGCTACATGACCACCTGGTAGAATGAAGTTTTTCAGAGGTGGAAGTTCCGACTCCATCTCATCCATCGCTTTCTCCAATCTTTCGATGTCCACTTGTTCAATTCGGGGCATCTGAATTTGATTCTCTAAACCAGGTTCAACGGCCAACCAACTGCCTAAAACAAACAAACGATCTTGCACCCAGTCTCCATTGGTATCGTTGTAATGCGCGTTAAGGACGCCAATTTGGGCGTTGAGTTCATCTACGTTGCCATAGGCTTCAATTCGAATATTGAACTTTTCCAAACGCTCAGAACCCAAGATTCCTGTGGTTCCTTGATCACCTGTTTTGGTGTAGATTTTCATGTTTTTTTTGGACTAAAAAATAATGATGCGAATATAACCCGCACTCCCTATTTTTGTAGCTATTGCAATAAGATAAAGATGACGGCGGAAAAACAAGAGCGGTATGATCGAGCCTATTTAAAAATGGCGCAAGAATGGGCCAAATTGTCCCATTGCTACCGCAAAAAAGTTGGCGCCTTATTGGTCAAAGATGGCATGCTCATTTCAGATGGATACAACGGGACTCCAAGTGGATTTCCCAACACCTGCGAAAATGATTTGGGGGAAACCCATTGGTATGTTCTCCATGCAGAGGCCAATGCCATAACCAAAATTGCCAAGTCTACTAATAACGCCAAAGATTCCACCTTGTATATCACGTTGTCTCCTTGCAAAGATTGTTGTAAATTAATACTACAATCTGGCATCAAAAGAATGGTCTACGTTGAAGAATACAAAGACAACACCGCAATCCACTTTTTGCAAAATGCCGGAATTGAAGTAGTACAGATTGCTGAGCCCTAATGAACGAGAATACTCCACAAACACCGAACCCTGCGCCTTTGAGAAAAAAAATCAGGCCTTCCTCAGCTCAACCATTGTACTTCGGAATGGTTCTGGTTGTTGGTATTTTAATTGGCACCTATTTGGCCGATACCAACTTATTGACCATAAAAACTGGCGCTGAAGAAAATCCGAATAAGCTGGTCAGTCTGATTGATTTCATTGAAGAAAACTATGTGGACAGCGTTGACAAAAAAATGCTCATTGAAGGTGCCATTCAATCCATCCTTTCTCACCTTGACCCACACAGCTATTACATCTCTCCAGAAGCCATAGCAGAAAGCCAAGAGCGCATCAACGGGGAATATGAAGGCATCGGCATGGAGTTCATTGTTTACAAGGATACGCTTCGGGTTGTAAAAACCATTTCTGGTGGACCTGCGCAGCGTGCGGGACTCCTTCCTGGTGATCGAATTGTCATGGTGGATGGGAAAGACATCATCAAAGAAAAATTGGACAATGACAAAGTCCAAAAAATGATCAAGGGTAAATCTGGCTCTGAAGTAAAATTATCTGTAGTCCGCAAAAACAACAACAACGCAATCGATATTTCCATCAAACGTGGCAATATTCCGCTGAAAAGCGTACCCGCTTCATTTATGGTGGATACGGAAATTGGATATGTCAAAGTGGAAAATTTTGGTCAGAATACTTTCGAAGAATTTGAACTGTCGGTTCGTCAACTAAAAAGTCAACGATGCAAAACGGTCATTGTTGATTTACGCGGAAATGGTGGAGGACTTTTGGATCAAAGTTTTAAAATGGCGGAGTCGTTTTTACCCAAAGATAAATTGGTCTTA
>CANGVU010000094.1 GCA_947457325.1 Flavobacteriales bacterium
AAGGATGATTTGGGAATTGAACGAAGCAACTCGGATTTGTCTGATTGGGCGAGTCAAGGGATATTGCTATTAAACACAACCCTTACTGTTGCCCAAGACCAACCCCTTTCTCATGCCGACTTCGAATGGGAAAAATTCACTGATCGGGTGATTCAACGATTGGCCTCTCAATCCAATTCACTTGTTTTTATACTTTGGGGAAAGCATGCACAGCGCAAAAAAGCATTGATTCCACAAAAAAGGCATTTGATCATAGAAAGTGCTCATCCATCTCCACTCGGCGCTTACAGAGGATTCTTTGGGTCAAAACCTTTTTCAAGGGTTAATTCCTTTCTTTCAGAAGAAATTCAATGGGGTTGAACCAAACCAGTCTTATTGTCGAAAGTGGCAGCAGCTTTTTTTAACTCCGTTAGCTCATCAATGGTCAAATGACGCCATTTGCCGATGGGCAAATCCAGTTGAATGTGCATGATACGGACCCGCTTCAAACTTTCTACTTCATAACCCAACTCTTCACACATCCTTCGGATTTGTCGGTTAAGTCCTTGTGTTAAAATGATTTTAAAAGACTTTGGTCCCCTTTGTTTCACCACACAAGGTTTGGTCACTGTATCCAATATGGCAACACCGGTACTCATTTTTTCAATGAAATCCGGACGAATGGTTTGTCGAACGGTTACCCAATATTCTTTCTCGTGGTTGTATGAAGTTCTTAAAATGGGGTTGACAATGTCACCATCATTGGTCAGTAATATCAAACCATGGGAGGCCTTATCCAAGCGACCAATGGTATAGATGCGCTGCTTAAAATTCAAATAGTCAATGATATTGTTCTCATCATTCTCAGAAGTGCACACAATACCAACGGGTTTGTTAAATGCGATGTACAACTTCTGAATAGGGGAGTGGGATACCAATTTACCATCCACTTTTACCTCATCCGTCTCCGCAATTTTGGTTCCCAATTCAGGAACTTTACCATTGATGGTGACCTTGCCGCGCTCAATGTATTCATCTGCCTTGCGCCGAGAACAAAAGCCTGATTCACTTAAAAACTTATTGATGCGTATGGGGTACTCCATAATCAACGATTAACCCAAAAAAGGATACTTGTAATCTCTTGGAGTTACAAAAGTTTCCTTGATGGTTCTTGGGCTTACCCAACGGATCAAATTTAAATAGCTACCTGCTTTGTCATTGGTTCCACTTCCGCGCGCTCCACCAAAAGGTTGTTGACCAACAACTGCCCCGGTTGGTTTGTCATTGATATAGAAGTTACCTGCTGCATTCTCCAATGCCAAACATGCTTCCTCGATTGCGTATCGATCTCTCGAAAAAATGGCACCTGTTAATGCATAATCTCCAGTCTCATCTACCAGCTTCAATGTTTGACTCCATTCGGTATCAGGATAAACATAAATGGTAATAACTGGACCAAAAATCTCTTCGCACAAGGTTTTGAATTTTGGATTGGTCGTCAATACAACGGTTGGCTGAATAAAATAACCTTCGGTGTCATCACAATGTCCACCTACCAATATCTCTGCATCAGTTTGGGTTTTGACATAATCAATGTAGGATTTAATCTTATCAAAAGCTTTTTTATCGATGACAGCGTTGATGAAGTTATTGGTATCTGCAGGACTTCCCATTTTAAAGTCATTGACATCTGCAACAACTTTACTTTTGACCATTGGCCAAATGGATGCAGGAATATAGGCACGAGATGCTGCGCTGCATTTTTGTCCTTGAAACTCAAAAGCACCGCGTGAAATAGCAGTAGCCACTTCATCTGCATTAGCAGATGGGTGGGCAACAATAAAGTCTTTTCCTCCCGTCTCACCAACGATTCTGGGGTAGGTTCGGTAAAGATCCAAATTGTTTCCAATCTCTTTCCACAAATGCTTGAATACCTCAGTGGAACCTGTAAAATGCAATCCAGCAAAGTCTTTGTGTTTAAAAACAACTTCACCAGCCGTTGGTCCATCGGCAGCCACCATGTTGATTACACCATCAGGGAGACCTGCTTCATGCAACAACTCCATGATAATCTGAGCACTGTATAGCTGACTGTCTGCTGGTTTCCATACCACTACATTGCCCATTAAGGCCGCAGCTGCAGGGAGATTAGCCGCGATGCTTGTAAAATTGAATGGTGTTATAGCGAAAACAAAACCCTCCAAAGGACGATATTCAAGTCTGTTCCACATACCGGGCAATGAACCAGGTTGGTCCATGTAAATCTGTTGCATGTAGGTAACATTGAATCGGAAAAAGTCAATTAACTCGCATGCCGCATCAATCTCAGCCTGCATCACATTTTTACTTTGGGCGAGCATGGTCGCAGCATTCATACGGTCTCTGTATGGACCAGCCAATAGATCAGCGGCCTTTAAAAATATGGATGCTCTGTGTTCCCAAGACAATTGTGCCCATTGTGCCTTTGCATTCAATGCAGCATCAATGGCTGCGCTAACATGGCTGGCATCTCCAATGTAGGCTGTGCCTATTTGTTTTTGATGCTCATGGGGTGGACATATAATATGGGTCTTATCAGTTTTAATTGCTTTTCCACCAATGTACAATGGAACTTCCAATTGGGAATTGTACATGTTGTGGTAGGTATCCATCAATCGCTGTCTTTCAGCACTGCCCGGCGCATAGGCCTTCACGGGTTCATTAATGGGTGTTGGAATTTTGTAATTACCTTTTGGCATAATCTCAATTTTGAGCCGCAAAGGTAGGGAATCTTCACCGGCATTCACCCAATTGTGCTGCCTTCTTCAATAGCTTCCAATAGGTATTGCGGTAGAAAGGATATTGAAAAGTGTCATTGTGCCAAACGACGCAATAAACTCCGCCATATCGTTCTACATCATTCAATCGTTTTTCCATTTCTATCATCACTTTTTCGGGTGATGCAATATTCATGTATCTTGGAGTAATGATGGCCTGATCCATAGCGCAAAATGGAATTTCCAGTACACTAGAAATTTTTTTATTCTTGATATCAAACAAATAATAGGGTAATGAACAGCTGGTGCGCCATCCCGTCCTATCTGTAAATCCAATGCTGCTGTCCTCATCAACTCCTGCCAACATCAGTTGCTCCGCAAAATTGAAAGGATGAAACCGCTGAAAATGCTGTCGATTTTTGCGAATACTCGTACTGCTTTCAATCTGATCAAGAAAAGCCCTCCAATTGGCTGAGATGCCTTGCATACTTTGAGAGGATGCATAATTGCTCAAGCATCCAATCTCTCCATTTCCAGAATGAACCAACCCAACAATATTCCCAATTTTCCCATCAGCCAAATGATATTGAGGATCATATTCAGGATGTTGTGTTATTGGACAAAAATAAAAAATGGGACGACTTTTGAAATTTACATTCTCATTAATCATCCATTGAAAATGATTAAAAGGATCAATGCGATCTTTCGCAATTGGAAACAAAGCGAGTCGCATCAGTTCTTTCGAAACTCTTTTGATTGAATTTCCAAATCGATAACTACCCAAAGCCCTTTTTAAATGAACTTTCCAACGCTCCCCTTGGTACTTAAAAGGGCGATCTACGTTATGACTTATGCGGAAAGCTTTCTTTGGTAAATGCCATTTAAAGGTTGGTATTTTGGATTGAATGGTGGTCAGAATTCTCTCCGCACACTCATTGACCAAACACCGCTCATGCCAACGTTTTTCAACGACCAAAGAATGCACCGCACTTATGCGCTGGTGCATGTCTTTTTCCTCTTGCATGCATTCAGAATATTGAGAAAGCAAATAGAAAATTGTCGCCCAATCGTCAACAATTGCAGCGGTAGTGGGATGTGCAATTCCATTTCGCAAGGGAATAGGAACAAAATTGGGATTAAGCCAATGTCTTTCTAAATCGATCAATAAAGTATCATCAAAGGTGATGTAGTGTTCTTCATTATCGAAAAAAGTAATGCCTTTGCATTGTTCATCAATTGACCAGTCTATTGGGCATGACAAGTAATGTTGCTCAAGAAATTGAACTACATATTGCTTTAATACCAGCGCTTCTGAATTGGTGATCAATTTCATTCTACTGCGAACATACAAAAAGTTGCGTGGTCATTTAAAGGGATTGATGTACCTTTGAGCCTTATTCAAGAAATAGATCATGGAACTTAACCTTATTTTATTTGGCCCTCCAGGAGCGGGTAAAGGAACACAAAGTGAATACCTTATTCAAAAATATAACCTAGTGCATCTGAGCACCGGTGATATTTTTAGGGCCAATATCAAAGGTGAAACGGCATTGGGTAAAGAAGCCAAAGCCTTTATGGACAGAGGTGAGTTGGTTCCTGATTCATTGACCATTGCCCTTTTGGAATCTGAGGTAAATAAAAGTCCTAATGCTCAAGGATTTATTTTTGACGGTTTTCCCAGAACCCAAGCTCAGGCAGAGGCCTTGGATTCATTTTTACAAGGTAAGGGTTCTTCCATTACCTGTTTGGTTGCATTGGAAGTGGAGGAGCAGGAGTTAAAGCAACGTTTATTGAAAAGAGGTGAAACATCTGGTAGAGCTGACGATGTTAATCCTGAAATCATTCAAAACAGAATCAACGTGTACAATAGAGAAACCACACCAGTGGCGGATCATTATCGTTCACAGAACAAATACAAAGGCATCAATGGATTAGGTTCTATTGAAGAAATAGCAGAGCGTTTGTGCGCTGCCATAGATGAAGCCCGCGTGAACGCATAATCCATGGCATCAGAAAACTTTGTAGACTACGTAAAAATATGTTGCCGCTCTGGGAAAGGTGGAGCTGGTTCAGCGCATTTTAGAAGAGAGAAATTCGTGCCCAAAGGTGGGCCAGATGGAGGAGATGGAGGAAGAGGTGGTCACATCATCATCAGAGGCAATGCTCAATTATGGACTTTGCTCCATTTAAAATACCGCAAACACGTTATTGCCGATCCTGGACAAGGTGGTATGGGTGCTCATAAAACTGGAGCAGAAGGCGAGGATATTATTCTTGAAGTCCCTTTGGGAACCATTGCCAAGGATGCTGAAACGGGGATTGTTCATTTTGAAATTACTGAAGATCAACAAGAGTATATTTTGGTTGCTGGAGGAAGAGGTGGTCTTGGTAATAACCATTTTAAAACGGCCACCAATCAAGCGCCACATTATGCTCAGCCAGGAGAACCGGGCAAAGAGGAATGGAAAATCTTGGAACTTAAGGTGTTGGCAGATGTGGGTTTAGTAGGTTTTCCAAATGCAGGAAAATCAACTTTACTTAGCGTTGTATCAGCGGCCAAACCAGAAATTGCGGACTATCCTTTTACAACAATTGTTCCTAATTTGGGCATGGTTCGATACAGAGATCACCGCAGCTTTGTTATGGCTGATATTCCTGGTATCATCGAGGGTGCTGCTGAAGGTCGCGGATTGGGCCATCGCTTTTTGAGACACATAGAACGCAATGCTTTGCTGCTTTTCATGATTCCATGTGATGCCAAAGACATTGTTGCAGAATACAATATTCTTTTGAATGAGCTGAAGAAGTTTAACCCTGAATTGTTGGATAAAAGAAGATTCCTGGTGATAACCAAAAGTGACATGTTGGATGATGTCTTGATGGCGCAAATGTCAGAATTGCTTCCTAAGGATGTTCCTCATATGTTCATTAGTGCTGTTACACAAATGAATATTGAAGCTTTGAAAGACGAACTTTGGAAACAGATGAATCGTTAATCCTGATTGTATTTTTCTAAGGCCTCTAGGAGTATGGAACTCATCTGACTTCTGATTTTAACCGGAGATACTACTTCCAAATCATTTCCAAAGGACAACAACTTGGCGTATAGTTCAGGTGAAGGGTATACCTCTAATTTGAACTCAATGAACGCATCCGTTTCTTTGGTTACCTTTTGTGAATCGTGCAACGGCTGCGTCTTTAATAATCTACCCGGTATGGGTTTCAT
>CANGVU010000095.1 GCA_947457325.1 Flavobacteriales bacterium
ACATAACAGGGAGGGCGCGGAACACATCTGAGCTGTTTTTGCTCAATCTGCGGTGCCAAGCTAAAATAAAAAGGCTAGAATCGAAATCAGTACTACTCCACCAGTAACCGCTGTCGCCAATGTTATAGTATGTCCCTCCAGAGTTTCGGTAGCCACCTGGGAGGGCAGAAAAACCTAAGCTATTAGTTGCGCCTACATTCGGAGATAACCAATTGGTGGTAGATTTTAACGCACCGCCTTCCGTTGTTCCTCTTGCATTACCTGCTTCTTGATCTATTATCGGCATCCCTATACTTCCCTCCAAATACATCCACTCGCAATCTGTAGGCACGTGCCAGCCCGTTGGACACAGGCCTCGTGTATCCACCGTCGTGTACCAATTGTACAACTTTCCATAAATAACATCATTGGCGGAATCATTGTTATAAATGGAATAAGCACCTGCAGTAGTATATTGCCAAGTAGTATCGTTTAGTCCTGTCGGAATTAAGTCTCCATTGCTGTATTGGTCCGTTGCCAAATTATCCGCAAACCAACATTGTCCGCCGATTTCTAACAAGTCATAAGTGCGTTCATCATAAGTTAAAGATGATTGCCCACCACAACCTGTAACGCTGATATATTCATTAGCACATGTTGAATTGCCCACCAACACTTGTGATCCCAATCCGCCATGATTTGGATTCGCCGCACTAATCCCCGGTACAATCACACTATTTCCTCCAATTGTTAAAGTATCTCCGGTTGCACTTACATTCACTCCAACCCCATTGCTGTACAACGCATACGGCACGCTCAACATCTGTTGTGTTCCCAAATCCGTTGTTCCCATCATCACATGCAAAAACTTGGCGCCATTGCCCCAATTGATATTGGCAAAGTTGCCCTGTGAGACAACGCCATTTCCCACCACACAGGATACCAATCCTTGTGCGTTGCTCGTTAAGGAATGGCTTTCTTGATAAACCACAGTTCCTATTGCAGAACCATCGTGAATCATGAAAGTCAAATCCACTGCGCTACTCGCCATCACGCTTCCATCCGCATTGCGCATCACGGCTTGGTAGGGAATTCCTAAAGGTGACTGGGCAAAAAGGAACGTGGAAATGAGGAGTTGAAGGGATAGGGTTAAAAACGTCTTCATGTTTTTCTAATTTTAAGCGAATATAAAGATAATTCTCTCTGCGGTCTCCGCGTGAACTTTGTGATCTCTGCGTTAGAAATTTAAACGCAGAGGTCACGGAGCATTCGCAGAGGACACAGAGGTTTCGTAAAAGAAGTAAACAAAACCAAACATAAATCAACAGACCAAAAACGAATAATGTCTCACTCGAAAACAGGTAGAAACAAAAAAAGCTGCCCTTGCGAGCAGCTTTTCAAAAATACTGGTGAGAACAATTAGTCCATCTTGTTTACTTTGATCAACTCAACTTCGAAAATCAAGGTTGAGTATGCGGGGATGGTTCCCATGTCTTGCGCTCCGTATGCCAATTGCTGTGGGATATAGAAAGTTGTTTTTCCACCTTCTTTCATCAATTGCAATCCTTCTGTCCATCCTGGGATTACTTGGTTCAAACCAAATGTAGCTGGCTCTCCACGCTTGATGGATGAATCAAAGATGGTTCCGTCAGTCAAACGACCTTCGTAGTGCACAGTTACCTCATCTGTAGCATCTGGATTCAAACCTGTTCCTTCAACGTTTGTCTTATACTGCAATCCTGATGCAGTTACTTGAATACCAGGATTGGTTTTGTTCTTCTCTAAAAACTCCTCACCACCTTTGCGCGCCTCAGCTGACTTGGCCTCTGCCAATTTACCCAACTCTTGTTGGATGATCATGTTGCACTGCTCCTCGTTCATGCTGGTAGGTTGGCCTGCCAAAGCCGCTTTCATGGCCTCGCCCAAAACGGTGGTGTTCAATTCTACAACACCTGCTTGCTTCAAATTGTTGCCTATGCTTACGCCCAATGCATAAGAAAGCGAATCATTGTTACTCATAGTGGATTCCTTTTTTGATTTTTTGTTTTTATCCTTTGTCTGGGCGTCCGCACTGAATGAGTTCAACAACATTAACGCTACCAAAATACTTCCGAATACTTTTTTCATGTTTCTATTTTTAGTTGAGGTTTCTTATTTTTTTGCCCCTGCACAACCTTCGCCGATACAGATTAACTCTATCTCAAAAATCAAAGTTGAAAACGGCTCAATTCCTCTTCCACCACGCTCTCCATAAGCCAAATCAAAAGGAACATACAAGATAGCTTGATCTCCAGCTTCCAACAACTGCATACCTTCTGTCCATCCAGGAATAACTTGATTCAAAGGAAACTCTGCTGGTACACCTGACTCTTTGCTGCTCTCAATGATATCACCATTGATATTCTTCAATGTGTAATGCACATTGATTACGTCTGTTGGCAATGGCTTCTTGCCTGAATTGGATTTCTTGGTGATTTTGTATTGCAAACCGCTTGCAGTCACTTGAACACCTTCTTGGCTTTTGTTTTTCTCCAAAAAGTCTTTTCCTTTTTGCTTGTTGCCCTCAAATTTGGAAAGTTCTGATTTTCTTTTTCCTTCCTCACGCTTCTCCAAACAAGAGTTGAAGAAAGTTTGAGCAGTTGCCATGTCCAAAGTCATGGTACGGTTTGAATCCAAAGCATCCAACATGGCTGTCTTTACGATTTCCATATCCAAGGAATCCAGATCATAACGCTCTCCCAATTGAGAAAGGTATTGTCCGTATGACAAGCCAATGGCGTAAGCCAAGCTGTCCTTTTCTGATTTCAACTCAACGGTTCCTCCGTCATTACCACAAGAAGCAAAAAATAATATTGCTCCTACTGCTAAAATTGATAAATATTTCATTGTAGATTATTTGCGTTGCGAAACTACATCAAACCAAGGTTCATTTGACATAAATCCAGTTTTGATTGTCCGAAAATTTGTTATTGAATTGAAATCCCAATACCTCGAGTTTTTTTAAATCCTCAGGCTGGGTAATCTTCTGCTCCATGGCCAAACGCACCATCTCCCCTCTTGCTTGTTTGGAGAAGCTGGAAACGCTCGCCAATTCGGTGCCCTTCTTTACTTTGAAATCGATATGAATGACGGGACAATCCGACCATCCCTCTATCATAGCACTGTACTCTTGAGAGGCACAATTGACAATGACTTGAGGTTGTTTGGATTTTAAATCTTTCATCATGTCCTTCTTCCAATAATCATATAAGTTCTTGAAATCGGGATGAGGCGACCAAGGCGCCCCCACCATCAATCGGTATGGCTGAACGAGGTCGGTGGGACCTAGCGCACCATACAATCCACTCAATATCCAAAGGTGTGCTTGGGCAAATGTCCAGGTCTCCTGAGTCCATGACCGAGCATTCAGACGCGTGTAAGCGTCTCCATTGTAAATCGCAGCAGCAGGATAAGCCGAAGACTTTTCCCATTGGGCGTGCATGTCCATCACTTCCTGCAACAATTTGCCTTTGGCCGCCATGACCTTTTCCAATTGAACGCCGCTCAATTGTTGCAAGGCTTTCATAATGGCCTTGGCTTGTTGGGCATGTTTGGCTTGGGTAGGTTGCGTTGGAAGCGCAAATGGTTGGGTATTCAACTTTTTGGCCGGTGACAGCAAATACAAAATGGAAGACATTAGAAATTGGGCTTGAGCAAGTATTTGCTGTAAAACTTATCAATTTCCACTACCGCTTCTTGAGCTGTGTCAACCACAACGAACAAATCCAAATCTTCTGCGTTGATGTTGTGCTCAGCTTCAAGCAAAGTCTCCTTGATCCATTCCACCAGACCTGTCCAAAACTTCTTACCCACTAAGATGATCGGGAATCGACCAATCTTTTCTGTTTGTATCAAGGTCAAAGCCTCAAACAATTCATCCATGGTACCAAATCCTCCGGGCATCACTATGAAACCTTGGCTGTATTTGATGAACATGACTTTGCGAACAAAGAAGTAATCAAAATCGATGCTCTTGTCGTGATCGATGTATGGGTTGCTGTGTTGTTCAAAAGGAAGCACGATGTTCAAACCAACGCTGGTTCCGTTGCCCTCCTTGGCTCCTTGGTTACCGGCCTGCATGATACCAGGACCACCGCCTGTAATTACACCATACCCTTTCTGTGTCAACAAAAAGGCTATCTCACGGGCCATGCCATAATAGGGATTGTCGGGCTTGGTTCGGGCCGAACCAAATATGCTCACACAAGGGCCGATGGCACCCATGCGCTCGTATCCGGTTACAAACTCACCCATGATCTTGAAGATCGACCATGAGTCATTGGATTTCATCTCATGCCATGATTTGGCCTTGAGTTTATTGATAATTCTAGAGTCTTTTTCCATAAAAAAAAATTAAAAGGGCACCTAATGTAATCACTAAAACCGTTTTTTTGGTTTTAAAGTTCCTTTTTTACCATCTTTTTTTTTGTCCTTGGAAGTCCACTTGATTTTCTTCTCGTGAAATGCGCCTTTAAAATCGGGATTGTCTTTTCTCTTTTGCCAGTCGATATCTCGGTTCTGCGCAATCATCTCTGATTTGACCGTTTCTGTCATCAAAACCGCTTCAGGTACCTCGCGTCGCTCGATTTCTTGCTTCATGAGCTGCTCTATCTTTCGGACGTGATACACCTCCGAAACATCCATCATGCTGATGGCCACACCTGTTTTGAATGCACGACCTGTTCTGCCAATACGATGAACATAATCCTCATGCTGGTGGGGTATTTGAAAGTTGATGACATGCGAAACCTCAGCGACGTCGATACCCCTGGCGGTGACATCTGTAGTAACCAGAACGCGGACATCACCTGCCTTGAATTCATCCATGGCATTGATTCGGGCATTTTGTCCTTTGTTGCTATGTATAACAACCGTCTTTCCCAATCTTTTTTCCAATAAAATTTGGTGAATTTGTGTCACCCATTCTTTGGTTCGGCAAAAAACCATCACCCTGGTCATGGTTTCATCGGTTTCTAAAAGATGAACCAACAAATTGATTTTGGATGGATTATTGGGTACTGAATACAAATATTGTTCAACCGTTTCAGCAGGCGTTGCCTGAGGCGTCACTTCAATGATATTGGGAAACAACAAAAAATTGTCGGCGATGCGCTGCACCTTATCCGGAAATGTTGCCGACAATAACAACTGCTGTTTCTTGTGCGGTATTTTCTCTTGAATGTCCCTGAGTTGCGGCCAAAAGCCCATGTCCATCATGCGGTCACATTCATCCAACACCACCGTTTTGATTGCTTTGGTTACAAAAACCCTTTTGGCGTAGATCTCCAGGAATCGACCTGGCGTAGCGATAATGATATCCACGCCCTGCTCCAATTTCTCTGATTGGGCTTTGGGACCAATCCCACCGTACAAGGCAACATATCGCAAATCTGTATTCACTATCAGATTGGCCAAAACCCTTTCGATTTGCACCACCAATTCTTTGGTAGGAGCAAGCACCAAAGCGCGTGGATCTGTTCCATTTGCGAATTTTAATTTCTGTACGATGGGCAACAGGTAGGCCAATGTCTTTCCTGTTCCCGTTTGCGCAATGCCCACAACATCTTGCCCAGCAATGATCATGGGAATGGCTTTCCTTTGAATCTCTGTGGGTTGATCTATTCCTTGCGCGGTTAGTGCATCAATAAATTGCTTGGTTATTTTAAGCTCTGCAAATGCACTCATTATTCTTTTTCTATTTCTCTGCGATTAATTACTGGGTTGGCATAAATCTGCAACATGATTTCCTTGGCCAATGCGGAGAATCCCTCCTTGGGCAAGTTGGTCTTTTTGCGGTTTAAACTTAAACGAAACACATTGGCTCTGATATAATTGCCAAAAGCAATTTTTTGAATATTGGAATAATGTTCTTTGTAATCCTTGGTGC
>CANGVU010000096.1 GCA_947457325.1 Flavobacteriales bacterium
ACTATATCTGCTTTCGTCATCGTTTCTTTCTAAAAAGGTGAATATCAGTTTTTTTAGGGGTTGCAAATATATGTATAGTTTACCAATTTTTGTATCGACTTTTGTGAAAATGAAAAAAACAGTCATTCCTTCCTTTGTTCAGCATATTATTCCTTGGTATTTAAAAAACAAGCGCGACCTTCCATGGCGCAATACACAAGACCCATATGCCATCTGGATTTCTGAGATAATTCTTCAGCAAACACGCGTCCAGCAAGGGATGAGCTATTATCATGCGCTGCTCCATCAATTTCCAACTGTTCAAGACTTGGCCAATGCACCTCAAGATCAGCTTTTTCGGGTTTGGCAAGGTTTGGGCTACTATTCCAGAGCCCGCAACCTTCAATTGGGCGCCCAATTGATTGCTGATGAATACCAAGGCAACTTTCCAAAATCATATGACGATTGGCTTCAAGTTCCTGGAGTTGGTCCCTACACCGCTGCGGCTGTTTCTTCATTTGCCTATGATTTTCCCAAAGCTGCAGTTGATGGTAATGTTCTGCGGTGGGTTTCTAGATACCTTGGATCCAAAGACCCGATTGATTTACCTGGAACCAAGAAAAATATTCAATCGCTTTTGGACGATTGGATTCAATATGCCTCGCCGCATGTTTTTAACCAAGCCAGCATGGAGTTTGGTGCGATGCTTTGCACGCCTAAAAATCCAAATTGCATGGTATGCCCACTCAATGAGGAGTGCCAATCTTTTCAAAACAATTGGGTGGATACCATTCCCGTGAAAGAGAAAAAAATAAAAACCTCCAATTTGTACCTGTACGCCGCGCTCCTTACCAATCAGCAACAACAATTGCTTCTTGAGAAACGACCACAGCAGGGCATTTGGGGTAACTTGTACTCCCTGCCCTTCTTGACTTTTGATACTGAATTGGCCATTGAAGAAGCATTGGCTCAACTCAATGAAAGATTCCCAAATCAAAACAAATGGCGGCTAGAAACTCCAGAACCCATCATACACCTGCTCACCCATCGTCGGATGCACGTGTATATCTTTTCCAATTTGTTGGATGTTATGCCCAAAAATGCATATAAATTTGGTTCATGGATTTCAAAAGATGAAGCCAAAGGATTGGGTTTTCCAAGGGTCTTTGAAAAATTTCTAACACATAAAGGACACTTATAGCACCTTATATGAAGCTTGTAAATCGACAAACCCCACCCATAATTTTGCCATCGAAATCTTAAAACAAATTTTTATGTCAGGAACAGTAAACAAAGTGATGCTTGTCGGAAACATCGGCAAGGATCCAGAAATGAGATCATTTGAAAATGGAGGGAAAATCCTTTCTTTTCCTTTGGCAACAACTGAATCTTGGAAGGATGCTAAAACAGGAGAGCGCACTTCCATAACCGATTGGCACAACATTGTCATTCGCCGCACCGCACTTGCGGAATTGGGGGAACAGTATTTGAAAAAAGGCATGAAAGTGTATGTGGAAGGAAAAATCCGTAACCGCAGCTATCAGGTAAACAATGAAACCAAGTACATCACGGAAATTTATGTTGATGAGTTTACCATGCTATCTCCCAAAACCATTGAGAATGCGAGTGGACAACCAATGGCACTCAATGAGCCCATGCCAGCCGCACCTGCCATGTCAACGGAAACAGCAGATGATGATTTACCATTCTAATCATGAGTGACCCGTATCATTTAGGAATCATTCTTTTACAAGTCAACAGCCCCATGACCATCGTCGTGGTGCTGTTGCTTTTGCTCTGTTCCGCTGCCATTTCTAGCAGTGAAGTCGCCTTATTTTCTTTTAACCCTGAGCAACGAAAAAAAATAGATGAGGCAGATAATGGTGCACTGCTTAAAATACAACAGCTCACTTCGACACCGGATAAAGAAAAAGCTACACGCAGCATTCTAGCGACCATTCTAATCACCAATAATGCGGTTAACATCGCCATTGTCTTACTATCTACTTCCCTGATGGAGCAGTGGTTTCCACCAGAAATGTACAGCCCTTTGATGGCCACCATTATCCACGTGGTCCTGGTCACCTTTGTCATTGTCATGTTTGGAGAAGTCATTCCAAAGGTGTATGCCACTTCCAACAATTTGCAGATTGCTTCTATTATGGTAGGGCCATTGGTGTGGCTACAAAAAATCTTTGCCCCGCTCAGTTGGCTGCTCATCAAAGCCGGGAATTTACTGCAAAAAAATATCAAGTCACGCGTTGAAACCATCAGTGTGAACGACTTAGGACATGCATTGGCTCTAACACAAAATGAAATGCGTTCTCCAGAAGAGCGGAAAATTTTGGAAGGCATTGTTACGTTTGGTGAAAAAAATGTAAGTCAAATCATGACGCCCAGAACTGACTTGGCCATGCTCCAAGAGGGATGGGACATGAAGGAAATCATGCGTCAAATCAGAGAAAAAGGATATTCCCGATGGCCTGTTTGCAAGCAAAACATCGATGATATTCAAGGCGTGCTGCACATCAAAGATTTGTTGCCACACATCGATGATCCCCAATTTGATTGGCACAGAGTTATCAGACCTGGGAAATTTGTACCAGAAACCAAAAAAATTGACGACCTCCTTGCTGATTTCAGAAAAGACCGAAAGCATATCGCAATGGTTGTCGATGAGTATGGAGGATTATCTGGAATTGTTACATTAGAAGATGTTATCGAAGAGATTGTAGGTGATATTCAAGATGAATTTGACGTAGATGATTTGAAGTATTCCATCATCGATGAAAATACCTACTTGTTTGAAGGTAAAATTTCACTGGTCGATTTCTACCGCGTTTTCAATGTTGATGAACAATTGTTTGAAGACGCAAAAGGAGACAGTTCTACACTGGCCGGACTGATTATCGAAATATTGGGAAGAGTGCCTCAAAAAGGAGAGCAGTTGGATTTTCATCATTATACATTTACCGTTGAGACTGCCAATCACAGAAGGCTAGATCGGGTTAAAGTTCAAAAACACCTACTATGAGGAAATTATTCATCTTTTCGTCCATTCTGCTCATTTTGGGAATTGTGGTCTATGTGCTGCTGCTAAGAACACCAGAAACAACTTTTCCTAAGCCGATAGGTTATTTCCGCATTGCATTGCCTCAACCACAATACCGATCTTATGATGCACCTTGCGCGTTTTCGATTCCCGTATCGCAATTTGCTACCGTAGAGCAATTGGATCAGGGACTATCAGACTCCTGCAGATTCAACATATTCTACCCTAAACTTAATGCTCGCATCCATTGCACATACTTACCCGTTAACAATAACATCAACAACCTTGTAGCTGAATCCTATGCATTCGCCGCTAAGCATGAAATGAAAGCCAGCGCAATTGAAAAATCATTGATAGAAGAGGAGGAAAGAAAGGTATTTGGTATCCGTTATCGCATAGAGGGCGAGGCGGCCTCACCCCTGCAATTTTTTGTTACAGACAGTACTTCCCATTATTTGCGATGCGCATTGTACTTTGAATCCGCCCCCAATCCAGACTCGATAGCCCCAGTGTTCCAATACGTAGAGCGTGATATGGATGAACTCATCAAAAAAGTTCAATGGCGTTAGAATGAAATAAATTTTGGGCAGAATATAGGAATGACCTATATTTGCACGGTAAATGAGAAAAGCTAAGGAGGGGTGGAAGCCCCTCTTTGTTTTGAATAGCATGATCACAATAGCCCAAATAACAGACTTGGTTCAGCCACTTACGGTGGACACGGACCTATTCATTGTCTCCATTCATGTCAATCCAGGCAATGCCATCGAGGTATTGGTGGACCGCGACAGTGGATTGAGCATAGATGATTGTAAAAAAGTGAGCAGAGCCATAGAAGGTGCGCTAGACCGTGAAGTTGAAGACTTTTCTCTAGAGGTCTCCTCACCAGGAGTTGGAAAGCCCTTGGCTGTGAGAAGACAATACTTTAAAAATGTCGGACGTGAGGTGGCCATCAAAACCATCGACGGTAAAAAATTAGAAGGACAACTCATTCTTGCGAATGAAGAAAATATCGAGGTTCAATACAAGGAAAAGGAAACTGTTCCTGGTAAAAAAACCAAGAAGTGGGTAGAGAAAAAAATTGTACTACCCTACAATGAAATAAAAGAAACCATAATTAAAATTAGCTTCAAATAATAACCCCATAACCCATGAAAGGAGTTAACCTTTTAGAATCATTCGGTGAATTCAGAGAATTCAAGAATATCGATCGCGAAACCATCACCAACATTTTGGCGGATGTATTTAGAAACATGATTATCAAGCGCTGGGGAGCGGATGATGGTTTTGACATCATCATTAACGCTGAGCGTGGTGACCTGGAAATCTGGAGAACCCGCGAAGTTGTTCCGGACGGAGAATTGGACGATGAAGTGGCTCAAATAGAAGTTTCTATGGCGCAGAAAATGGTTTCTGACCTTGAAGTGGGCGAAGAATTGATTGAGGAAATCAAGATTGAAGATTTTGGAAGACGCAACATTTTGGCGATGCGCCAAACGCTTACTTCTCGAATCATCGAGATGGAGAAAGACCATATCTATCAAAAATACCGTGAACGTGTAGGTGAAATCATCTCTGGTGAAGTTTACCAAGTTTGGAAAAAGGAAATTTTGGTTTTGGATGATGAAAACAATGAATTGTTGTTGCCGAAGGAGCAACAAATACCAGCCGATTTCTACAAAAAAGGAGACACCTTACGTGCAGTGGTTTCTAAAGTTGAAATGCGCGGGAATACACCACAGATCATTTTGAGCAGAACTGCTCCAGAATTTTTGGAGAAGTTATTTGAACAAGAAGTTCCTGAAGTATTTGATGGTTTGATTACCATCAAGAATATTGTGCGTGAGCCAGGTGAACGAGCAAAAGTAGCCGTAGAAAGTTACGATGATCGCATTGACCCTGTTGGTGCTTGTGTAGGAATGAAAGGATCACGTATCCACGGCATTGTTCGTGAGTTGCGCAATGAAAACATTGATGTTATTCAATACACCACCAATGAGCAATTGTTGATTAGCCGCGCTTTGGCTCCAGCAAAAATTAGCTCCATCACTTTGGACAAAGAAAACAAGAAAGCAGATGTTTTCTTGAAGCCTGATCAAGTATCCTTGGCCATTGGTAAAGGTGGACACAACATTCGTCTTGCAGGACGTTTGTGCGGATTTGAAATTGATGTCTACCGTGAGACAGATACAGATTTGGATGATGTGGATTTGGAAGAATTTGCAGATGAAATCGACAGCTGGATCATTGATGAATTGAAGTCTGTGGGTTGCGATACCGCGCGTTCAGTGCTTGATTTATCCAAAGAAGAGTTGGTTAGACGTACAGATTTAGAAGAAGAAACAGTAGACGAAGTATTGGGGATTTTGCGTGCAGAATTCGAATAATTCCAAGAATTATTTTTTTTAGAAAAGAAGCAAGAGGGGAAAGATAAGTTATTTTAAATTACAACAAAATGTCAGAAACAAAAGGACCACAACGATTAGGGAAAGCCGCTACTCAACTCAACGTGAGTAAGGATACCATCGTGGAGTTTTTAGCCAAAAAAGGCGTCTCTATCGATAGCAATCCAATGGCTAAAATTGAGGCTGAGGTGTATGATATGTTGCTTGCAGAATTTGCAGGTGATCAAATTGCCAAAGAAAAAACCAAAGCGGTAGCCACCAAAATCAAAGAGTCCAGAGAAACGGTTACCATTCAAGATTCAAAAAAGAAATCTGACCAACAGGAAGAAGAAGTTTCGGAAATTGATTTAACTCAATTCAAGAGAAAAAGACCTGAACCAAAGCCAGAGGAGATTATTGAATCCAAACCTGAAGTTGTATCAGAAACCCATTCAGAAATCGTCATTCCCA
>CANGVU010000097.1 GCA_947457325.1 Flavobacteriales bacterium
CCAATACACCGATTATTGAGCCAGTAGCTGAAAAAGCAGAAGGTCAAAATGAAGTGAAAATCATTGGTAAGATTGATTTATCTACCATTCAAGGAAAGGGCAAGAAAAAGAAAGAAGTTCCTGCGGAACCTGCTCCAGCTAAAAAAGGTAAA
This sequence comes from Flavobacteriales bacterium, assembly GCA_947457325.1. Taxonomy (GTDB): domain Bacteria; phylum Bacteroidota; class Bacteroidia; order Flavobacteriales_D; family Sanyastnellaceae; genus CAMCTV01. The sequence continues at coordinate 153 of CANGVU010000097.1, forward strand.
AACATTTCTGAGGAAACAAAAGTTACAACACCTGTTGAAACAATTGCTGAACCTGCTGTTGAAGCTATTGAACCCACTCCCGAACCCGTTGCTCCGTCTCAACCAGAAGAGAAAGAGCTGATCCGCGTTAACGTGGAAAAATTAACTGGTCCCAAGGTGATGGGTAGAATTGTTCTTCCTGTAGAACAGGAGAAGAAAAAACCTGAGCAAAAAGCGGATGACAACAAAGAGAAACGCAAACGCAAACGCGTCTCTAAAGTTGACATCAATCGTCAACAAGAAATTGACAAACGCAATCAAAACAAACCTCGACCTGGTCAACCTGGACAAGCCGCTCAACCAAAAACGGAATTGAGTGAACAAGACATTCAAAATAAAATTCGTGAAACGCTTGCACGTCTTGGAGGTCAAGGAAAGTCCAAAGCTTCTAAGAATAGAAGAGACAAGCGTGACAACGTAGCCCGCAAACATGAAGAGCGCAAAATTCGTGAGCAAGCGGAGAATTTGATTCTGAAACTAACCGAATTTGTTACCGTTTCTGAATTGGCTACCATGATGAACCGTCAGCCTACAGAGATCATTGCAGCTTGTATGCAGTTGGGTATTTTTGCATCAATCAATCAACGATTGGATGCGGAAACCATTCAAATCATCGCAGAAGAATTTGGTTTTGAAATTCAATTTGTCAGTGCGGAGGTTTCTGAGGCATCTTTTGAAGAGGCTGATACAGATGATTCATTGGTCTCTAGACCTCCTGTTGTAACAGTAATGGGTCACGTTGACCATGGTAAAACATCCTTGCTTGACTTTATTCGCAAGGCCAACGTTGTAGCGGGTGAAGCCGGAGGTATCACCCAGCACATGGGTGCATACAGCGTCAAGTTACCAACCGGAAAACAAATTACTTTCATTGATACTCCTGGTCACGAGGCCTTCACTGCGATGCGTGCGCGTGGAGCACAGGTTACTGACTTGGCTATCATTGTAATTGCAGCGGATGACAACGTCATGCCACAAACCAAGGAAGCCATTTCACATGCTCAAGCAGCAGGTGTTCCTATGATTTTTGCTTACAACAAGATTGATAAAGAAGGAGCCAACCCAGATAGGATTAGAGAACAACTTTCAGCCATGAACATCTTGGTTGAAGAGTGGGGTGGTAAATTCCAATCCCAGGAAATTGCAGCCAAAAAAGGATTGAACATCGATAAACTTCTAGAAAAAGTAGTTCTTGAAGCTGAAATGCTTGATTTAAAAGCCAATCCAAACAAACGTGCCAATGGAACTATCATTGAAGCATCATTGGATAAAGGACGCGGTTTCGTTACCACATGTTTGGTATCGTCAGGTACAATGAGAATCGGAGACTCTATCCTTGCAGGTCAATGGAGCGGTCGCGTGCGCGCAATGTTCAATGAGCGCGGACAAAAAATTGATGAAGCAGGACCTGCAACTCCCGTTTCAATCCTAGGTTTTGAAGGAGCGCCAAACGCGGGTGATAAATTCTTTGTTTTTGAAGATGAGCGTGAAGCTCGTGAGATTGCTACTAAGCGTCAACAATTACAACGTGAACAAAGCGTAAGAACCAAGAAGCACTTGACCATTGAAGAGATTGGTCGTCGTATTGCATTGGGTGACTTCAAAGAATTGAACTTGATTGTAAAAGGTGACGTAGATGGATCTGTAGAAGCTTTGGTAGACAGCTTACAAAAGCTCTCAACTGACAAAGTGCAAGTCAGCATCGTTCACAAAGGAGTTGGACAAATTTCCGAAAGCGATGTATTGCTGGCTTCTGCTTCAGATGCGATCATTGTTGGTTTCCAAGTACGTCCAAGCACAGGTGCCCGCAAATTGGCAGAAGCCGAAGAAATTCAAATTCGTCAATACAGCATCATCTACAAAGCCATTGAAGAGATCAAGGAGGCAATGGAAGGAATGCTATCAGCCAAGATTGAAGAGAAAGTGGTGGGTACGGCAGAAATCCGTGAAACTTTCAAAATCACCAAGGTGGGAACAATCGCTGGATGTTTTGTTCAAGATGGAAAAATCAATCGAAACAACAAAGTCCGAATCATCAGAGATGGAATTGTGGTTTACACTGGAAACCTAGGATCATTGAAACGTTTCAAAGACGATGTAAAAGATGTTACCAAAGGTTATGAGTGTGGATTGAACATAGATAAATTCAATGACATCAATGTTGGTGATATCATCGAAGCCTTTGAAGAAGTAGAAGTGAAACAAACTTTGTAACCATGAAGGCTTGGATTCCCAATGCAATAACCATGGGAAACCTGGTTTGTGGATGCATGGCGATCTTGTGTGCCCAAAATGACCCCATGCTTTCCATTGGATGGGTGCTATTGGCTGCTGTATTGGATTTTTTCGATGGTTTGGTCGCCCGCGCATTAAACGTCTCCTCTGCCCTAGGAGGGCAATTGGATTCATTGGCTGATGTCGTATCATTTGGTGTTGTACCCGCAATTTGGTCTTTCCACCTTCTTGGCAATCATCCTTTGCGATATGTTTGTTTTATCATTGCTGTCGGTGCAGCATATCGGCTAGGTCGTTTTAATTTGGACACTTCAAAAGTGGAACATTTCAAGGGATTAGCTGTTCCCGCCAACGCAATGATTTGGATGGCCATTTTGGGATATTCTTGGGAAGAAACTTATCAATTCCCAACTTCTGTCTTGTTGCTTTTTGTCGCATTGACCACTTTATTAATGGTCTCTACACTTCCATTGTTGAATCTAAAATTCAAAGGTCTAGTTTGGAAAGGTCAAGAAATGAGATGGTTATTAATTTTATCCGCCGCATTAACATTACTCACTTGTGAACTATTGGATTTATCTATTTTTGCAAGCACAATGATTATCACAGTTGAATACATACTGTTGTCATTGGCTCATTACAAAAAAATATCATCATGAAATTCAAAGCAGAAGTAGATGTAATGCCATTGGATGCATTATTAGACCCCCAAGGAAAAGCCGTTACCTCGGCCATGGGAAATCTTGGTTTAAGCCAAATCAGCAACGTTCGCATTGGAAAACACATGACCCTTTGGGTGGATGCCGATTCTAAAGAAGCCGCTGCAAAAATGGTAGATGACGCTTGTCAAAAATTGCTTTGCAATGCCATTATGGAGCAATACCGCTTTGTTGTTGAAGAGATAGCATGATGATTAGAAATAAATCAAATGAGGCCTTTGAAGTTGCAAAAGCCTTGTTTCCTGGTGGAGTAAATTCTCCAGTAAGGGCTTTCAAATCCGTAGGAGGTAGTCCCATCTTTTTTGATCGCGGCAAAGGTTCTCATGTATGGGACATTGATGGCAATGAGTACATTGATTATTGTTGCTCTTGGGGTCCATTAATTTTAGGTCATGCCAATGATCAAGTTGTTGAGGCCATTGGTAAAGCAGTAGCCAAAGGAAGTAGTTTTGGTGCTCCCACTCTACTTGAGAATGAACTGGCAACACTGATATTATCCAATCATCGATATATTCAAAAAATCAGATTTGTAAGCAGTGGAACTGAAGCTGCTATGAGTGCCATTCGTTTGGCCCGCGGATATACAGGTCGGGATAAAATCATCAAATTTGAAGGCTGCTACCACGGTCACGTTGATAGTCTGCTTGTCAAAGCTGGCAGTGGGTTGGCTACTTTAGGAACCTCCGACTCTGCAGGCATTCCAGAATCATATGCCAAAGAAACCATCGTCCTTCCATTGAATGATATTGAAGCCGTTGAAAGAGCTGTCGAGACGTATAAAAATCAAATAGCGGTTATCGCAATAGAACCCATTCCTGCCAACAATGGTTTATTGATTCAGGATGTTCAATTCCTAAAAGATTTAAGAACCATTTGTACCCGCGAAGGCATTGTATTGCTTTTTGATGAGGTAATATCAGGTTTTAGAGTTGGATTTGAAGGTGCTGCGGGTTATTATGGAATTCAACCTGATGTTATGGCCTTTGGAAAGATCATTGGCGGCGGAATGCCTGTTGGTGCTTACGCTTCATCAGCAGAAATCATGTCCAAAGTAGCACCCGATGGTCCAGTATATCAAGCTGGAACTTTGAGCGGAAATCCTGTAGCCATGGCCGCTGGCATAGCGCAACTGAAGGCTTGTCTTGAGCCTGGTTTTTATGACAACTTAAAAAGTAAAACTGACTTCCTAGTGGGTTCAATCAATGCTTTTGCACAAGAAAAAGGATACACTTTTAAAATATTCTCAGTAGGGTCAATCTTTTGGTTGTCCTTTGGTTTTGCTGATTCTGTTCGGTCAATGAAAGAAATCAATGCTGAAGAGGTAAAACGATTTGCGCCCTTGCATGCCGCGTTATTGGAACAAGGTGTGTATTTGGGCCCTAGTGGTTATGAAGTTGGATTCATCTCCGCCGCGCATAGCATGGAGGACATTGAAAAAACCATTGAAGCCTTCAAATCAGCGCTTAATTCGGTCTTTGAATAACCCCATTTATTTCAATAAAAAAAGGCCGTCAATGACGGCCTTTTTTAATTCTCTTTATGAACTTATTCAATTCCCTTCATGAATTGTTGAGCCACCTTACCAGTATTTCCTGACAATTCAATCACATACACTCCAGCAGCCAAGGCAGCAGTTGAAATCTGCAATTTGGACTGGGCTGAAATCAATTGGGTATACACAACACGACCAGAAAGATCCATTACATTCAATGCAGTATATGTTCCTCCATCTGTTGGCAAATCAACATTTAAAATGTCACTTGTTGGGTTAGGATATACACTGAACTGACGACTCTTTCCAAACTCATCTAAACCGACCGCTCCTGTGATATTGATATCATCCAAATACAAGTTGTTACTGAACATTGATGAATTGAAAACAAATTTAAAACGAACGTTCTCAGTCTCATATGTAGATGGGATTGTCACTTCTTTGTAGCCCCAGTTGGAAGAAGTGTTAGGAACAAAGTATGCAGCTCCAGCTCCAGCAGTTACCAATTCTGTGCCATCGATTGTAGAACGCAACTGCCATGATTCACCGCAGTCACGGCTTGACCACACTTCCAATGATTCAGTGATGGATGCTGTTGTTAAAGCTCCTGTAGAATAGGCATAACGGAAAGTTAATTTACCTCCTGACAATACATTCAAATCCATCGCTGGAGAAACCAACTCATCAGAATCAAAACCAACCATTCCGTTGGGTGAAGCCTCCGCATTTGCGTTATCCAAAACAAAAGAACCATTGGCTGATCCAAAACCTACATTGCTTGCGTAACTGAAATCAGTGTTGTTACTTGCCAAGTTGTATGACTTCCAGCCAAGATAAGAGAATGGATTAGCGTTACAATTTTCTTGCAAGACACCAGGGATTTCCCACCATGAAGTTGGCGTAACATAGATAGCCATCGTATTTGTGGTAGTAGTTGTACCGTTGGCATTACCAACTGTTAATGTGACGGTTTTCCAACCGAACTCATTGAAAACAACCGTTGGGTTCTGCGCTGAACTAGTTGCCGGTGTAGCATCTTGGAAAGTCCAAGACCAAGTGGTAGCATCTGCATCAGATGAATAATCAAAGAATTGAACGTTGCTTCCCTCACAGGCTATTTTATACTCAGGATAAAAATCAGCTGTTGGCGCACATGAAAGATCATTAATACCGTCAGTTCCCGTAGCTGCCAAATTCTCAG
>CANGVU010000098.1 GCA_947457325.1 Flavobacteriales bacterium
AATCCACTTTCATTCGTAGCTCCTACATTAGGTGATGACCACAAAGTAATTGATTTCATCTTCCCTCCTGCAAAATTTCTTCCACCGAGACTATTCTCAAGTATTGTCCATTCTGCATCACTTGGAACATGCCACCCTGAGGGACATAGTCCTCTGTTATCGACAACTGCATACCATTTATATAATTTCCCATAAGTGGCATTATTAACTAGGTTATTATTGTATACAGCATAGGCTCCAATTGTCGTTGAATTCCACTGCGCATTATCCAATTCAGACAAAATTGAATCCCCATTGCTATATCGCTTGACTTCTAAATTCTTCTGCATCCATTCCTGACCATTGATGATGATGCTTGGATAAAAATTCCCATCAATATCGGTTACTCCGTTACCCATGGTATAAAGTGGCGGAGGCAAAATTGTCCCCGTGCAAACACACTCCCCATTGATGACATCATTCACCGTATTCACATCCCCATCATCACACGTTGCATTTGGGTACAAACATGAGCCATCATCTTGTGTGGCATTGGCCAAGAAATTACAAGCACTGCCATCTGTGCAGCCTTGTAAAACAGGGGTTTCTGAATCTTTGAGGCAGCGGACGCTGAAGCCACTAACCTTATAATCGGTGTAATTATACAAATATGAATAACCAGCATCCAACAAGGCAACTTCGGCACTTGCCCCGTCAATTTCTGTACTTTTCCACCAATTGCCCAAAGTACCCAATGTTCCATATAGACCATTATCAACCCTATCTCCTCCTGGCAAACCTGTAAATCCACTTGTATTCTCAGCACCAACATTGGGAATATTCCAACCCAATACTGCTTTCATCTTTCCTCCTGCTATCGAACTACCTCCAAGGTTATTCTCCAACTCTAACCATTCGATTGTATTTGGCACGTGCCACCCTGTTGGGCAAAGACCTCTACCATCATTCACCGAATACCAGTTGTAGAGCTTCCCGTATGCTATGTCGTTCGCGGGATCATTATCATATATGGAATAAGCACCCATTGTGGCGCTTGACCATGTCGAGTTATTCAATCCAGTTGCTATCGGATCTCCGTTGCGGTATTGAGAAACCGCCAAGTTCTTTTGCATCCATTCCTGACCATTGATGATAATACTTGGGTAAAAATTCCCATCGATATCGGTTACTCCGTTACCCATGGTATAAAGTGGCGGAGGCAAAATTGTCCCCGTGCAAACACACTCCCCATTGATGACATCATTCACCGAATTCACATCTCCATCATCACAGGTAGCATTTGGATACAAACAAGAGCCATCATCCTGCGTGGCATTGGCCAAGAAATTACAAGCGCTGCCATCTGTGCAACCTTGTAAAATTGGAGCTTCTGAATCTTTAACGCAACGCACGCTAAAGCCGTGCGACTTCCCATTGGTTAAACGGTAAACATTAGAATCGAAGTAGGCCAGCCCCCGGCGCAACGCAGCGCTAGCATCATACTGTGTAGTGCTCCACCAGTAACCGAAAATGCCAACATCGACGTAAGAACCGTCTCCGTTGCGTACAGCACCAGGGAGAGCTGTGAAACCGGAACTATTGGTTGCGCCTGAGTTGATAGTGTTCCAATTGGTGGTGGCTTTTAGTACTCCTCCTTCCGTTGTTCCTCTCGATCCTACTGTCTCTTGATCTTGAACACTCATCCCCAAACTCCCCTCCAAATACATCCACTCACAATCAGTGGGAACATGCCAACCTGTTGGACACAAGCCACGCGAATCTACAGTCGTGTACCAATTGTACAACTTACCATATATCGAATCATTCACGGGGTCATTGTTGTAGATGGAATAAGCGCCGCTGGTCGTCGTGCTCCACGAAGCGTTATCCAATCCTGTTGGGATGGGATCTCCATTGCGGTATTGGTCTGTAGCCAAGTTGTCTGCGAACCAACATTGTCCGCCTATCTCAACCAAGTCATAGGTGCGTCCGTCATAGGTCAATGAAGTTTGTCCATCGCAGCCCACCACATTGATGAATTGATCCGCGCAGGTATTGTTGCCAGGCAAAACCACCGCACCAAATCCGCTCGTTGGAATGGAATTGTTGTTGGTATTCGCCGCGCTGATTCCAGGTACAATGACACTTTGGTTTCCAATGGTCAAGGTATCTCCCGTTGGGCTTATGCTTAGATTCACACCATTGCTGTACAAGGCATAGGGCACACTTAACATTTGCTGGGTTCCTAAATCCGTTGTACCCACCATCACACGCAAAAACTTGGCGCCATTGCCCCAATTGATGTTGGCAAAATTGCCTTGCGAGACAACGCCATTTCCCACCACGCAAGAAACCAATCCTTGGGCATTGCTGGTCAACGCATGACTTTCCTGAAACACCACACTTCCTGTCGCTGTTCCATCATGAATCATGAAGGTCAAATTCACCGCGCTACTCGCCATCACCGTTCCATCCGCATTGCGCATGACCGCTTGGTAGGGAATGCCCAAAGGGGATTGGGCCAAAAGGAAAGAGGTGATGAGGAGATGAAGGGATAGGGTTAAAAACGTTTTCATGCTTTTATCATTTAAAGCGAATATAAGGAGAATTTTCCTCATGAATTTCGCCTCCATCTCCTTGCATTTTTTATTTACGCAAAGATTTCTATGTTAAAAGTCAAGCATTTTTCTGTTAAAAATCAAAGTCAATTTTCAAGTCATTAGAAAATTGTTTTCCATGACAAACGGTGTTTGTCTCTGGAGTACCGCCCATATGCGATGTACTATTTTATTTCGAACGGCATTGAGTACGGACATTTTATTTTTCCCTTCGGCTACTTTCCGGATATAGTATACTTTAAGATCGCTTTTCGTTCTGATCGCTGCCATCGCTGCCAAGTGTAGTAACATTTTCAATTTTTGATTCGCCATTTTTGACACACGTGCGCGTTTGACAATGGTACCGGACTCATTTAAAAAAGGAACGACTCCAGCATAACAAGCCAAGTGCTTGGCTGATTTAAATAATGTAAAGTTTTGTGTGGATACCAGCATGTTGATTGCCGTTTGTTCGCCAACTCCTGGGATGGTTTTGATCAATTCAACGTTCTTTTTCATATCCTGATTCTCCACTAATATTTCATTTACCCGCTTTGCAATTTTCTTGAGTTGCCCATCTATCGATTTCAAAATTGGCTGATATATTTTCGAAAGAATTTTGAACGATTCTATATCATGCGTTTTTGCCTCGTTAAGTTGATTTTTCATCGCAACAGCCTGAGTTAAAATGGTTTATCTGGTTTTGTTCAAGGTGTTCAGCTCTTCTATCGACTTGGATGGTGGCGTAAATAGAATCACTCGATCTTGATACCTTACAGCATATTCAGCTATTCGTATGGCATCCTGTCTATCGGACTTTCCGCGCAAATCAGCAGAAGCCTTTTTAATTTTCAAGGCATGTTCTTGCCACAAATCAATGCCCAGCTCTACGCAAACCCTTTGTAATGGGCTATTGTAAATCCCGGTATGCTCAACACAGATCAATAGATTTTCTATTTCTATTCCATGTTTCTTAATAAACCCTTTGAGAAAGGACTTAATTTTCACTTGTTGATTGGGAATAACCTGTTCATCAACGATTCTGAAATCAGAAAGGATGATCGCCAAGTCCAATTTTTGTTTGGAAATGTCAATACCAATAAAGTACTTTTGTTTCATAATTTTTTATTTTGCTTCCACGTGGAGTGCCTTCACCAAGTCCTTATTAATAGGCCGTTAACCTAGATTTCTATTTGGTGCTTTCACTCTAAGAAACAAGGGTCAAAATCTTTGCATAGGCCCGAACACCTTCGACACAGAATGATTCCCCTTGTTTCTTGTGGAAGTGATTATTCAATTACTAATTTATTGAATTGCAAACTAAAGGTCCACAGAGAACGCGCAAAGGACGCAAAGAGGAGAAAGAGTAACAAGACCATCAATTGCATTTAATCTCCGCGCACTTTGCGAGAACTTCGCGAACTCTGCGTTAGAAATATGAAACCTAAAGCCAATATTCTCATTTAACACATAGAATACAAAGGATGCGCAAAGCCCGCAGAGAATTATCTACAATATGAAAAATTAAAATTGGGATTTAATTCCCTAAGCGGTTGTATTTCCTTCATCTCCTCATCTCCTCATCTCCTCATCCCTTCATCTCCTCATCCCTTATTCCGCTTCATCTTCACATTGTGCATGCGGATATTGAGCATTTCAACGGTTAAGCTGAATGCAAGGGCAATGTAGGCGTAAGTCTTGATGTCCACTCCTTCGGGCAAATGTAAGATGTGCGCATCTTCCAACGCTTCCAAGAACAAGATCAAGCCAATCACCACCAAGAAAGCCAAGGCCAACATTTTCAATGTCGGATACTTCTCAATGAACTCACTCACATATGGAGCGAACAACAACATGACCACCATCGCTACAATGACCGCCATGACCATTATAGGAATGTTGTTCGATAAACCAACAGCCGTGATGATGCTGTCAAATGAAAAAACAATGTCAATGATGGTGATTTGCAAAATCGCCTGTATCCATGTCATCTTGCGCGCATTCGGCTTTTCCTCATTGTCCGCTTCTTTGAACTTGTGGTAAATCTCATTGGTGGTTTTGACCAACAAAAAGACTCCTCCACCAAACAATATCAATCCACGTCCCGTGATGCCATATTCACCCAAATGAAACAATGGGGTTACCATGTGCGCGATGAATGATATCGTCGACAACAAAATGATGCGCACCACCAAGGCCAAGGTCAATCCGAAGAAACGCGCACGTGCCGCTTCTTTCTTGTCCGCAATCTGACCACAAATGATGGCAATAAAAATGATGTTGTCTATCCCCAACACGATCTCCATCAAGATCAAAGTAAACAAGTCGATGACTCCGGAAATGCTCTGAAAAGGAGCGATAAAATCTGATACTGACATATGACCACAAATATAAGTAGGAACGGCTTATCCTTGACCGCCCATTTCACCCAACCATCGTTCCCATGCCGACTGATCCCAATTGCGGGATTCGAAAAATGAAATCCGCTCCTTGGGATGCCACATCGCTGAACTCCACACCACGCGACCTCTGTTGCCCACCTTCCTCCAATCGACGTTGCCTTCAGGAAAACGCTCACACCACAATGGACCAAAAGCCGCGGCGTCATGACCATACAACACGGGCCATACTTTCTCTTTGTTCCAAAGTGCTGAATCGGCGGTCATCAAGCCATCGCACAAGGTCTGTTGCATCATGACCTCCCAGGCATCAACCAAAACCGTTGTATCTGAAGACAACTCCTTGATGTGATTGATCCATTGAGATAAATATGTGGAGGGCATTTGGTAAGCGGCATCGACCCGAAATCCAGTCACTCCGCGATTTATCCAGTTCTCTGCCAATCGCTGAAAATACAAAACCACTTCCGCATGCGCTCCATTCAATTGAACAACGTCCGTCCAATCGGTACCTAGAGGATGGTGCAGCTTTCCATTTTCATCTTGGTAATAAAATTCAGGATGCTCTTTTACCCAAGGATGATCCCAAGCCGTGTGGTTCATCACCCAGTCCATCCAGATTCGCAATCCCAAGGTTTCGCAGGTCTCTCGAAAAACATTCCAATCCGCCACCGAACCCCAAGCGCTTTCCATGGATTCAAAATCTGCTATGCAATAAGGCGACCCCACGGCATGCAGCACTCCCTTTTTGAAAAACGGCATGAGGTAGATGACTTCCACCCCAATGGACTTCAATTGGGGCAAAAGACGCGTCAATTGTTGGCATTG
>CANGVU010000099.1 GCA_947457325.1 Flavobacteriales bacterium
GGTCAAACCATCAAAGTAGGTGATAAAGTATGCATCATCGAGGCCATGAAATTGTTCAATGAAATTGAATCTGAAATTTCAGGTACCATCGTGAAAGTATTGGTCAATGATTCTACTCCAATCGAGTACGATCAACCATTGTTCTTGGTTGAACCTGCTTAATCTATAAAACATGTTCAAGAAAATATTGATTGCCAATCGCGGTGAGATTGCCTTGCGGGTCATTAGAACCTGCAAAGAAATGGGCATCTCCACGGTGGCGGTATATTCTACGGCGGATAGAGATAGCCTGCACGTTCGCTTTGCGGATGAGGCGGTTTGTATCGGCCCTCCCGCTTCCAAAGATTCTTATTTGAAGATTCCCAATATCATTGCTGCTGCGGAAATTACCAATGCTGATGCCATTCATCCTGGATATGGATTTTTGTCAGAAAATGCAACTTTTTCTAAAGTGTGCAAAGAGAATGGAATCAAGTTCATTGGCGCTTCGCCTGAGATGATTGACGCTATGGGAGACAAGTCTTCTGCCAAGCAAACCATGAAGAACGCTGGTGTACCTTGCATTCCTGGTTCTGAAGGTATTTTGGAGTCATTGGAAGAAGCGCATAAAATTGCCAAAGAAATCAAGTATCCCATCATGCTCAAGGCTACCGCAGGTGGCGGTGGAAAAGGTATGCGTGTGGTTTACAAAGAAGAAGATTTGGAAGATTCATGGGAAGCTGTGCGACGTGAGGCCGGTGCTGCCTTTGGCAATGACGGTATCTACATGGAGAAGTTTGTGGAAGAACCGCGTCACATTGAAATTCAAATTGCAGGTGACCAATACGGAAAAGCTTGTCACTTGTCTGAACGCGATTGCTCCATACAGCGCCGTCACCAAAAGTTGGTGGAAGAGACTCCATCTCCTTTTATGACAGACGAGTTGCGCGAGAAGATGGGTCAAGCGGCCATCAAGGCAGCGGAGGCCGTTCAATATGAGGGTGTCGGAACAGTGGAGTTTTTGGTAGACAAAAACCGCGATTTTTATTTCATGGAAATGAATACGCGTATCCAGGTGGAGCATACCATTACAGAGGAAGTCATCAACTATGATTTGGTCAAAGAGCAAATCAAGTTGGCAGCTGGTGATCCGATTTCGGGTCGCAATTATTATCCAAAAATGCACAGTATTCAGTGCCGCATCAATGCAGAAGATCCGTTTAAGAACTTCTCGCCTTGTCCCGGTAAAATCACAGCCTACCATAGTCCTGGAGGACATGGTGTGCGTTTGGACACCCATGCTTACGCTGGGTATGTGATTCCACCCAATTATGACAGCATGATTTCCAAATTGATTACCGTGGCACAAACCCGTGAGGAGGCCATTACCAAGATGCAACGCGCCTTGGATGAGTACATCATTGAAGGAATCAAAACCACCATCCCATTCCATCAAAAGTTGATGAAGGATCCCCAATTCAGAGCGGGCAACTTCACCACCAAGTTCATGGAATCGTTCGAAATGTAATTGCAATATAATACAATATGGCCAAAATACTTTTGGTAGATGACGAAGCCAGTATCAGAATGGCTTTGAAAGAAATCTTAGAGTACGAAAGCCACACCGTAATTGAGTCTCCTGATGCAGTAGCTGGATTAAAAGCGCTGAGTCAGGAGACTTTTGATTTGGTCATCACCGATATCAAAATGCCCAAAGTGGACGGTTTGGAATTTCTACAACAGATTAAAGAACACGGTCATGAAATGCCTGTCGTGATGATTACCGGACACGGTACCATTGATACCGCTGTGGACAGCATCAAGAAGGGGGCCTTTGATTTTATTCAAAAGCCTTTGGACTTGAACCGTGTTTTGGTCACCGTGCGCAACGCAACACAAAGTGGCCAAATGGAGCGGGAGACCAAGGTGTTGAAGAAGAAAGTTTCGCGCATTACAGGAACCCATATTGTTGGAGAGAGTCCAGCCATTCAAGAAATACTGGGCATGATTGATACGGTAGCACCAACAGATGCGCGTGTCATGATTTTGGGACCCAATGGTGCAGGAAAGGAGTTGGTAGCCCGACAACTGCACGAGAAAAGTATTAGGCAATCAGGACCCTTTATCGAGGTCAATTGTGCCGCGATACCGGGTGAGCTGATCGAGAGTGAATTGTTTGGCCATGAGAAGGGAGCCTTTACCAGCGCCATCAAGACCAAGCCCGGAAAGTTTGAATTGGCAGAAGGAGGAACCATCTTTTTGGATGAGATCGGCGACATGGCCTTGACGGCGCAAGCCAAAGTATTGCGCGCGCTACAGGAGCAGCGCATACAGCGGGTTGGCGGCGAGAAGGACATCAAGGTCAATGTGCGTGTGGTAGCAGCCACCAATAAGGATTTGAAAAAGGAAATCGCCGAGGGAAGATTCCGTGAGGATTTGTACCACCGTTTGAGTGTGATTGTATTAAAAGTCCCCGCGTTGAATGAGCGCGCAGAGGACATACCATTATTGACCGAATATTTTTTGGAGAAGGTTTGTGAGGATTACGGAAGACCATTGAAAAAGATGGAACCAGCCGCCGTGAAGTTGTTACAAAAGCAACCGTGGACAGGAAACATTCGCGAGCTGCGTAACGTTATCGAGCGTTTGGTCATCCTTGGCGGAGATAAGATCTCTGAGGCGGATGTGAAGCGTTTTGTGGTTGGGGGATGAAGTGATGAAGTGATGAAGGGATGAGGGAATGAAGGGATGAGGATACAAGGATATTCATTTTCATTCTGTTTCTCTTTCTCGCTCTAATTGTTTCTATCTCCGGGGTAGGGTCGTATTGCAATAAGCCCGACATTTCCCCTCCTGCCGCGAAGTGACGGGGTGGTTAGCTGCAGCGGAGCTATACATTTCGAATGGAACTCGAAGTGCAGAATCAATGTAGTTTCTTCAAAACATCCTCTATCAAATCATCCATCTTTGAAAACGCAAACCATCTTTTGCCCAAATCCTTTAATGATGCACCAAGATGATAGAGAGATTGGTTATCTAGAATCAAAAAGCGGTCATGTACGTTTTTTATCATTCGTATTTCAATGGAGGGATATTGGCTATTGTGCTTATCCAAATCCAATTTCAATTGTGGGTTGATTTTTTCAGTGTAAATGATACAATTCACATTTGCATTTCTTTTGGACAATTGCAGCAAGGTGGTTTCGTCAATGTAGTTGTCAATTAATACAATGGACTTTTTAGCAGAAGTGATGAGGTTACTACTGAAAACGTATGCATCGAAGATTTGGTCGTTGAAGAAGATGCCTTGCCTCGATTGCTGTATGGGATTCAATTGATTGAGGATAAGTTGAATTCTTTCCTGATGTTCGTCTAATCTTCGTGAGATGATTTTAAGAGGCTCGTCATTAGGATTTGTTATTAATGGGGTAAAAGAATTTGATCGAAAAGCTATAAACGCATTGATGATTTGAATATTAACTTGAATTGCTGTATTTGATTTAATGACTGATGACAGCATGGCAACTCCATGCTCAGTGAAAACATAGGAGTTGTACTTAGAATGCAGTCCTCTTTTGGAATGACTTTTATTATCATTGTTTAAGGTCGCAATTTGCGACCTTAAAGTGGAAGACTCGACATCATTCAGTTGAAACATGAAATGTGAAGGGAATCTATCGATATTTCGTTTTACTTGCGTTGTTTGAAGTCGCAATTTGCGACTTCAATATTTGCCAATCTCCTAAGGATAATTGGAAACAGAAAGATTCTGGAAAACGTTGAGGATTTCTTTTTACTTGCTCATTGATGCGTTTTACGGATAATCCAAAAAGTTGGGCTACCATACTATCAAGCATGGCCGGTTTGCCATGAATGTTTAAAATACTATTTTCAATGGATCTGACCAATAAATTTTCCATTTGGCAGATCTCTGTTGCTTGCCTGAAAAAGGCAACCTATAAATTATGCGCATAAAGGGGATGAAGGGATGAAGTGATGAGGAGATGAGGAGATGATGTTAATGCCTGAATAAGGTTGACCGTTTTTTATCTCTTATTTCTGTTATTCATTTTTAGAAATAAATTCCAAATGCATTATCCATTTGGCTTTCCATTCATTTTTTGTTGAGCTAATTTACTCAATTTTCTATCTCTTTTGGAGTTCTGTAATTTAAACTTTTATGAGGTCTTTGATTGTTATAGAGAGACACAGCTCGGTCAAGTTCTTTTGTTAAGTCCTGATAGTTGTTTATGCTCCTATGTTTTAGATAGTTGTTTTTAATGATCCCATTAATCCGTTCAGCTTTTCCATTTTCATATGCGTATTCACACATGCTGTTTTTAATGTGATAATCTGTAGTGAGTTTGATAAATTCTTTGTCGTAATACTGCCCCCCTCCGTCTGAATGAAAAACGATTCCTTCAGGTAAACTATGGTTTTTATAAGTTAATAATTTTTGCATTGCAGCAAGTGTAGTCTCTTCAGTAGTGAGCCGATTTCCGGCATGGTATCCTAGAATAAATCTGCTGTATGCGTCCATGATAAAAGTTAAATAGTAAAACCTTCCATTCACCTCAAAATAAGTGATATCACTAACATAAGCTTGGTCGATTTTCACCAGTTTTAGTTCTTTATAGAGGTTGTCAAATCGGATTACTCCATTGCTGTAAGTCGTTCGTATTTTATTTACCCTTCTTGGCTGTATTAAGCCCCACTGGGCGCAAAGAGCTTCGAATTTATCTCTTCCAATACCAGTCGGATTGAGCTTATAGTACATCGCTCTGCAGCTTAGGGTAGGATGATCTTTTCTTATTTCTAGTAACACGCGATAAAGATTTTCAATAAGTTCTTCCTGCTTTAATTGGTTATTCAAAAACTGGTGAAAGTTTTGTTTCGTTATTCCAATTGCTGAATAAAATTGATTTAAACTAACACTCATTTTGTCTCTGTTGAGCCAGAAGAAGATGATGGTTTGGAGTCGAATTTTTTTTTAATATCAATTTGATATTCTTGTTCTGCAATTTCAATCATCTTATTTTGAAATTCAATGATGACTTGCTTTTGACCGACCAATCGTTCAAGCTCTGCAATTTTTGCTTGAAGTGCAATGAGTTTTTTGGTGTCGCTTTCCATTTCTACGATCAAACGTAAGCCTTTTTTTTGCTTGTTTGAGTATTTATCAATCCATTTATAGACATTATTTGGACGGACTTGATAGACTTTGCTGACTTCTGAAACGCTGGTTTGTTTGAGCTCGATTTCACGCACTTTTTGCCGTTTGAAATCCTCACTGAAAATCCTTTTTTTTCTTTCAGCCAGGCTGAGTGAAAATGTGTGTTTTGTTGCCATTTATTATGTTTTTAAAGTTTTTCACGCCTTAAAAACGGTCAACTTATTTCAGGCACCGACATGAGGAGATGAGGGAATTCGAAAAGTATAACCATAATTTATACGTTTAACGCATAATTTATTGAATGGACAATTGAGGACGGGTGGATAATTTTGCTTCATGGAGAAGAACACTTTGGGATTTGAGACATTGGTGATTTGGAAATCTTTTTTATCTCAAAACAAGAAAATTTATCATCTAATCATTCCAGAAGAGCATGTAGATTGGGATTTAATTCGACAAACCAGAAGTGCAATGATATCCGTTGGGCTCAACATTGTTGAAGGGTATTCTCGATTTTATCCAAAAGAAAAAGAGCAGTTTTTAAACATCTCTATAGCCTCATTGCAAGAAGTGCAAGCATGCCTTTTAATCATTCTAAGCCTAGAACCAAAAAGAATTGATGTGGGAGCTCTGAAA
>CANGVU010000100.1 GCA_947457325.1 Flavobacteriales bacterium
GGCCCATGAAATGAACGCGGGCATCACTGGTCGAATGTCCCAATTTGACCACGAGCAAGTAGTATTTTGCCAAGACAAAGCTACAGGGCTTAAATCCATCATCGCTATACACGACACAACATTAGGACCTGCAGTAGGAGGAACCCGCATGTGGGCATACGCTTCTGAAGCAGATGCGCTAACAGATGTTTTGCGTTTATCACGCGGCATGACTTACAAAAGTGCATTGGCCGGTCTTAACATCGGAGGTGGAAAGGCTGTGATTATTGGTGATGCGCGAACCCAAAAAAATGAAGCTTTGCTTCGCCGTTTCGGGAAGTTCGTAGATACCCTTGGCGGACAATACATCACAGCTGAAGACGTCGGCATGAGTACCCGAGACATGGAATACATTAAAATGTCAACGGATCACGTAGTTGGATTACCTGATTATATGGACGGAGGTGGCGATCCCTCACCGGTTACTGCATTTGGTGTGTACATGGCAATGAAAGCCGCCGTGAAACACCAAACTGGAAGCGAATCTTTGGCAGGTAAAAAAGTAGTTGTGCAGGGCATTGGTCATGTGGGAGAATACTTGGTTCAACACTTGGTCAAAGAGAATGCATTGGTTACTGTTGCAGACATCTACGAAGATCGCGTAAAAGAAGTGGTGAACAAATACGGCGTAAAAGCTTGTGACACCAAAGATGTCTACACCCAAGATATGGACATCTATAGTCCTTGTGCTTTGGGCGCTACCATCAACGATGATACATTGAAGCTTTTGAAATGCTCCATTATCTGTGGTGCTGCTAACAATCAATTGGCAGATGAAACCGTTCACGGAATTGAAGTCATGAAAAAAGGAATTCTCTATGCACCAGACTATTTGGTCAATGCAGGAGGCATCATCAATTGCTATTGGGAAATCATTGGTTATAGCCAAGAAGCTGCATTGAGCCAATCCGAGTTGATTTATAATACAATGGAAAAGTGTTTGATTAAATCAGACGCTGAAAAAATACCGACTTATTTGGCTGCCAATAAAATGGCAGAAGAACGCATCGCTGCGATTGCCAACATCAATAAAAAATTCTAATCGCACCATGCTCAACAGAAGACACATTCGAATCAAAGTATTACAAATACTTTTTGCATACTATAACGAGGAAAAGCCTGATGCCGCACGATATGAAAAGATGCTATTCGAAAGTGTCGATCGATTCCGAGAATTGTACATTTCCTTGATGGGAATTATGGTGGAAATGCACCAACTGGCCATTGAGAAAATTGAAATGGGTATGCAAAAAAGACTGCCTTCCCATGAAGACTTGCATCCCAATACCCGATTTGTAACCAATGAAATACTCCGCATTCTTGCGCACAGCAGGACATTGGCTGAGGGTATGAAATACAACCACCTCAAATGGACAGACAATCCAGAGATGGTTAAAAAAATATTCAAAGGTCTAATGGAAACAGAAGACTATCAAGAATATATGCAAGCCACTGAAAGGGGTTTTGATTACGACAAAGAATTGGTACTGCGCATTTTTAAAAAATTCATCATCAACCATGAAGACATCCAAGAATTCATGGAGGACCAAGGTATTTATTGGAACGATGATTTGGATTTAGCTGCCTCAATGGTTTTGCGCACCATCAAGTCCATCAAAGCCAATGATGAGGACGTGAGCTTCCTTCCTTTGTGGAAAGATGGAGATGATGAAGAGGGTTATTGCCGAAATTTATTCCGCAAAACACTGGCTTTGGGTTCAGATCACGAGAAGGAAATTTCTGGGTACACCAAAAATTGGGAAGTAGAGCGCATCGCAACAATGGATATGGTCATTCTAAAAATGGCTTTAACTGAAGCCATTTTCTTTGAAAATATTCCAGTCAAAGTAACGATGAACGAGTACATTGAGTTGGCGAAGTATTACAGTACGCCAAAAAGCGCACAGTTCGTCAATGGTATTTTGGATCAAGTCATTCCTAAATGGCAGAAGGAAGGGAAGATTAAAAAAGTAGGTAGAGGACTTATCGAGTGATGCCTAAAAAACTAATAGCAGTGGTTGGTCCAACCGCCAGTGGAAAGACAACCACCGCTATCGATATTGCATTAAAACACAATACAGAAATCATTTCCTTCGACTCTCGTCAATTTTATCAGGAGTTGAATATTGGTGTCGCCCGACCCGAGGAAGAAGAATTATCATCCGTATCTCATCATTTCATAGCCACGCATAGCATTCATGAGTCTATCAGCGCAGGTCAATTTTCGGCAATGGCCTGGCCTGCCATTCAGCAAATTCTGGAAAATCAGGATACCATTGTAGCGGTTGGTGGTAGTGGTTTATTCTTGAAAGTCTTGCTTGATGGCATTGACCCACTGCCGCAAGATGAAACCGTTAGGGCACACTTCACTTCTTTGCATGCAGAAAAAGGGATTGAGCATCTCCAAGAGTTGTTAGAAAAAAAAGATGTGGAATACTTTCGGCAAGTAGATATACATAACCCTCACCGCGTAATACGAGCATTGGAAGTGATAGAATTGAGTGGTAAAAAATTCTCTGAATTGAGAACACACAATAAGCAACAATTGCCCTTCACTGTGGAATACCATTACATTCAACCTGATAAAACCAATTTGCACCAGCGCATTGATGAGCGTGTGGAAAAAATGATGGATATGGGTCTCTGGGAAGAAGCTGAAAGACTTTATCCATTGCGTCAATTGCAGCCTTTGAACACCGTGGGCTACAAAGAATTGTTTGAATGTATGGAAGGACTTCATACCCTTTCAGAGTCCATAGAATGGATCAAAACACACACCAAGCAATACGCTAAAAGACAGGTCACCTGGTTCAACAAAGAGGTGAATCGATAGGCTGTCGTTTGGTTATATTTGTTGGATGAAAACAGAGCTGCCCATCATCCATACCCTCAGAGGATTTAGTGCTGTTGGCATTTGCCTGTATCATTATGTATGTTGCACCACTGGCTATGTTGGACCAGGGATAGTCTTCGATACATTTGCCCTACTCGCACTCAATGTCCAAATATTCTTCGTGATTTCGGCGATGGTTATTCCCATATCCATGATCAATGCGCAATACAGAATACAAGATTTCTTCACCTTCGTTTACAAAAGAGCATTGCGCATTGAGCCGCCCTATCTCATTTCCTTGTTAATCGCTACGGCTTACCTCAATCTTCGCAATTTCATTCCGGGCTCAGCTGAAGTTAACTTGGCACCGTCATGGAGTGAACTCTTGATGCACATTGGATATCTGGTGCCATTCTTTGAAGATGCAAGATGGATTAATCCTGTTTACTGGTCTCTATCAGTAGAATTTCAATATTACATCCTACTGGGCCTTTTGTTTCCTATGGCCATGCATTCCAAATTATGGCCGCGCACCGCATTCTATGTCCTGTTGCTTATAGGACCATTCTTAACTTTTCAATCTAGTTTCTTCACATCTTGGAGTCCTCTTTTCCTATTGGGTATCTTGTACATTTTATACTATTTAAAAAAAATCAAACCATTGGAGTTCTGGATTTCCCTTGGTTTTGCAGCTGCATTTACCTATTGGAAGGTTGGTCCTAATGACCTATTGGTAGGTTTACTGGCATTGGCTGCCATTCACTTTTTTCGTGACTTTGATTTTAAAATTGGAAGATATTTCGGTGACCGCAGTTTTTCCATTTACTTGCTGCATTCGATTACAGGAGCTCCCATTATCAATTTCTTGAGTCACCGTTATCAAGAAAACTGGCAAAAACCATTGGTCATCATTCTTGGTTTTTTGGTTTGTCTCATTTGCGCTCATTATTTTCATCGATGGGTAGAGATGCCCTCATTAAGGTTAAGTAAAAAAATAAAATACACCCGTGGATCGTAAAACATTTCTGGGCACCACTGCATTGGCCAGTGTTGGATTCATTACCAAGGCGGCTTCCCTGCCCTATTCTACCAAAAGGGAAAAACTGAATATCGGTCTCATTGGCCTAGGTGCAAGAGGTCAAAGCCACTTGGATGAATTGTGTAAGCGAGATGATATCGAAATCGTTGCTTTGGCAGACCCTGATGCAGATTGGGCTATCCCTTCAGCACTTGAAATCATCAAGCGCGAAATGCGCAAGGAACCTCAACTTTTTGTAAAAGGGGACAACGACTATCTGCGCATGTTAGAATCCAAAGAAATGGATGCGGTTATCATTTCCACTCCTTGGGAATGGCATGTCAAACAGGGCATTGCTGCGCTCGAAGCAGGAAAAAAAGTGGGGATGGAAGTGGCAGGTGCAATGAGCGTTCAAGAATGTTGGGACATTGTCAACGCAGTTGAAAGAACCGGCGTTCCATTGATGTTCTTGGAAAATGTCTGTTACCGCAGAGATGTGATGGCAGCAATGAACATGGCCAAACGTGGCGTATTTGGAGAATTGCTCCATCTGCAAGGCGGATACCAACATGATCTTCGAGCGGTAAAACTCAATGACGGAAAATCTCCATACGGAAAAGGAGTTGAATTTGGAGACAACGGATTTTCGGAATCCAAATGGCGAACCAATCACAGTGTAAAACGCAACGGAGAGCTCTACCCCACTCATGGTGTTGGTCCCATTGCCATGATGGCTGACATTAACCGCGGCAATAGATTGATTTCGCTTTCTTCCGTATCCACCAAAAGCAAGGGACTCCACAAATACATTATTGAGAACGGAGGGTCGCAACACAAAAACGCCGCTGTGGAATTCAAATTGGGCGATATCGTTACGACACTCTTGACCACCGCCAACGGTGAAACCATGATGCTCTCGCATGACACATCATCACCAAGACCCTATTCTTTGAATTTCCGCATTCAAGGAACTCAGGGATTGTGGATGGATGATTTACAACAAATCCACATTGAAGGAAAAACCAATCCACACGCCTGGGAAACTGATCAAACTTGGATGGAAACCTATGACCACCCGCTCTGGAAAAAGTACAGTGAGGAGGCCAAGAATGCTGGACACGGAGGTATGGATTTCTTTGTGCTCAATGCATTTGTTGAGTGTTGCAAAAACAACGAAGAATTTCCATTGGATGTATATGACATGGCAACATGGTCGGTCATTACCCCATTGTCTGAAATCAGTGTCAAAGAAGGCGGTACAAGACAGGAAATCCCAGACTTTACCAAAGGACAATGGAATCAACGAAAAAACACTTTTAACCATAGAGCGGATTACTGATAAAGCCTGTAATTTCGCGAACCTCAATATTTACTCATCATGTCATACACATTCCAAGTAATCGAAAAGAAGTGGCAAGCCAACTGGAAGGCACAAGGCACTTATCGTGTGAAAGAAGATTCCAACAAAAAGAAATATTACATCTTGGATATGTTCCCTTACCCAAGTGGTGCGGGTTTACACGTGGGACATCCCCTAGGATACATCGCCAGTGACATTTATGCAAGATACAAAAAGCACCAAGGCTTCAATGTATTGCATCCTATGTGGTATGACAGTTTTGGATTGCCTGCAGAACAATATGCCATTCAAACAGGACAGCACCCTGCCATCACAACAGAAAAAAATATAGCGCGCTACCGCGAGCAATTGGACAAGATTGGTTTTTGCTACGACTGGGAAAGAGAAGTCAGAACAAGCTCTCCAGAATATTACCATTGGACGCAATGGATATTTACCACTATCTATAACGCTTGGTTCAATTTAGAAACCCAAAAGACAGAGCACATTGACACACTGATTCAATATTTTGAAACCAATGGGAATTACAA
>CANGVU010000101.1 GCA_947457325.1 Flavobacteriales bacterium
GGACATTGCGATTGCACAGCAAAGTCCCCTTTTGGTTGATGGTAGGCATAGCTAGCACTTTGGAATTGGAGGTTTTCATCCAGGTGCAACAGCAGCGCATCTGGCAATTTCGACAGATGCAAGGTAGAGACCAGCGCTCCATGTTGGAAGTGGAGCAAGGTGGGAAAGTGGTGTTCCGATACAATGGGCGGAACATCGAGAAAGGTGGAGGTTACAGGAACCTCGGTGCAATGGAAGTTGACTTCCAGCTTTGAAGACAAGCGAACGACAAGTTGCTTTTTCATACAAATAGAATTAAGTTAAACTAAATTTTCTTTGTACCTAAAACGAGAAATGGGAGATACGTTTTTTTTGGCTTGCGGCCCGTATTGTTTTACCACCGTGGTGTCTTCACTCGGTTGGTACCATTTAAGGTTCGAAATACGTTGCGAAGGTAAAATGATTTTTTAGAACAGCAAAAAAAATTATACAATAATTCGCCAATGACCATTTTTATCGCTGCCCAAACGTTGCAATTTTCCCGCATCTTTGAGTGCCTTCATCCTACGTCTAACACTGCTCAAGCTCAAATTCAAGCGTTCACTAATTTCGCTCGCAGTGATGGTGTTTTTCTCTTTGATCAATAAAATGACACTGTCATTTACAGTGTCATTTACAGTGTCAAATGAAGGATTTACAGTGTCATTTACAGTGTCAGCCAAAATGTGCATTTCTCGATTTTTCAATGATGCTTGAGCATTGAACATCAAGCACGTAAGAAATCGAATCAAGAAAGCATTGGAACGATAAATCCCTTTGGAAAAGTCTTCATAGTTGGCACGCACCAGTGCATTGCGGAAATACCAAGAGTGATGAGCAAATAGGTCGTTGTTTACCTTCTTGAATCCCATTTTACGCAAATACTTGATCAAGAATATGGCTGTCGCACGCGTATTGCCTTCCCCAAAAATATGGATCTGCCAAACATTCGAAATAAAATTGGCGATATGCTCTACGATCTCTTGTTCAGAAAGTCCTTTGTAGCTGAATTTCTTTTCCTGTTCGAAATCATATTCCAACGTTGCCTTCAAACTATCCGCGCTCGCATAGAGCACAGTTTCGCCATTGAGCACCCATTCCTTCTTGGTGATATTATAATCGCGCATCTTTCCCGCGAAATCATAAATATCAGTGAACAACCTTCGATGAATCGTCAAATATTCTGCTGGTGAAAAAGAGAATGTTTGCTCACTGAGCATCTCGGCAATACGAGCGGAAACTTTATCTGCCTCCTCTGTTCTATCCTGATCTGATTTTGGAGGATGTTGCTGGTAGTAAGTATCGATACGACGCTTAACTTCCTCAATGGTAATATCGCCTTCGATATTTTGCTTGGCTGCATCAATGAGGTATTCAGAGGGCTGCAAGCCATCTACTTGCTGAAGGCCAATAGCAGTCTTCCACAACCTAGCCTTTTCGGACTTGTTGGGTTCCCCTTGTCTCAAATATTCATCGAAATTCTCCATTGCCATCAAGCCATTTTATCCCATCGCATTGCAGCTACAAGATAGCGAAATTACCCCAAAATCACAACTAATAATACGACTATTTTTTGGGGGCGATAAATCATGCAAACACATTTTCAGATATAGGAAACAAACTCTCCACGTACTGAATTGTGTTGACATTGACTGATTGTAT
This sequence comes from Flavobacteriales bacterium, assembly GCA_947457325.1. Classification (GTDB taxonomy): domain Bacteria; phylum Bacteroidota; class Bacteroidia; order Flavobacteriales_D; family Sanyastnellaceae; genus CAMCTV01. Next base: position 1,681 of record CANGVU010000101.1, read on the forward strand.
TCAACATTTAATAATCCTAAAACTACAACAATAACTAAAACAAGTTCTTCAATGGTTAGCTTAATCCTCCAAATACAGCTATTCAATCATCTTATCACTTCTAAAATTTTTCCGTGGGCTAAATGTGGGCTAAATCAAAAACAAAAAATCCCGCAAGCTTCTGTTTTCAGATGTTTGCGGGAAATGGTGGTGGAGATAATCGGATTCGAACCGATGACCTCTTGCATGCCATGCAAGCGCTCTAGCCAACTGAGCTATACCCCCTTCGCGTGGGTGCAAATATAAGCATGTCGTGTGGCTGAACAAAAAAGTTGATGATTTTATTAAAATCCTTGTGAAGTCCTGTTCCAGAGTTATTCAAGTGGCCATCTGAACCTGGTCGCATGCGGTGCATTTCTTATTTATCCAATTCCTAAAAGTTTTGATTTTTAAAAAGTTTTAGGAATTTCATTCTTTACTTTTGGTCAATTGCCGAGCAGCCAATCCAAGGCATTGATCTTCTTGATCCCATTGTAACTGCCGGTGTCATAATCCATCGTGATGAGCATTTTCTCATGATGGTCTGGTATTTTCTCGAATGGGGCCAACTCCCGCTTCAATGTCTCCGCACTTTGCACGGTTTGCGCTACCTGAATGTATTGTGTATTGCCTGCCGTGTCACGAACAACAAAATCCACTTCCATACTATCTACCTTCCCAATCCAAACCTGATAATTGCGGCGCTTCAACTCCAAATAAACAACATTCTCCAGCAAATGCCCTGCATCTCCCGTCAACTCCTTGCCCAATAAAGCAAAACGAAATCCCAAGTCAACCAAATAATACTTCTCCAATGTCCGCAAATGCTGCTTGCCCTTCACGTCGTATCGACTTGCCTTGTAAAACAAATACGACTGCACCATGGTGTCGATGTAACGATCTACTGTCTTGTTGTCTATTCTCTTCTTCTCCGCTGTCAACACCTTGGAAACATTGCCCGGTGATACTCTAGACCCTATGGAGTCCATTAAAAAATGAACGACCTCCAAATAGGATTCAGTTCCATAGACATCAAATCGCTTGGTGATGTCATTTTCAAAAATATTCTTGTAAACGGTCTGCAAATATTGATATGCAAACATTAGCCCATCCCCAGACAGCTTGACCGCTTCAGGAAAACCTCCGGTTCGGAGATAATCCGCAAAAGATCTTTCCACACTGCTACTGGAACTTGAAAATTCCAAAAACTCCTTGAATGAAAATGGCAATACATGAATCTCAAATGCCCTTCCTGTCAATAGTGTAGCCAACTCACTGCTCAACAAATAGGCATTAGAACCCGTGACGTAAAGATCAACATCCGGGTGAATGTACAAACCTTCCAACAACTTTTCAAAGTCCTGAACATTCTGCACCTCATCCAAGAATACATAATTGACCACCCTCCTCTTTAACTTGGATTGAACAAAATCAAAAACTTCTTTCCAACTTTTCTCTGCCAATTCCCGATACGCTGGTTGATCAAAATTGATGGCCACGATAGAAACCGTCTTGTTCCCCTGCTTCAAAACTTTTTGAAATTGCGTCATCAATGTGGACTTCCCACAACGCCTTACTCCTGTAATCACCTTGATCAAGTTCTTGCCTTTCAGCACTGTCAAGGTTTCCAAATACTGCTTTCTGAGTATTGTTTTCATGGCAATAAAGATAAACCAAATTCCTAAAACTTCCTCAAAAACCAAAGTTTTAGGAATTTCATTGGGCCAGCACCGACCCCTGTGAGGGATGGGAGCGGCATCCTTTTGGGAAGGTCGCGCAGCGACACCTTCCCAAAAGATACAGCGGACAGCCCGACCCCCTTGGTGAGCATCGCGATACCAAGGGGGGCACAGCCATGTCTTGATTGATGCTGTCTGATTTGTTAAGCCAGTTTTAAGTTGGGGATTTTCGCTGTATTATTGTTTTATGAAAATTTCAGGGTACTCCTTTCTGCTGTTTTGCGCCTCTTTCATGGGTTTAACGTCCAATTCCTGCGCGCAAACCTTGTTCATCAACGAGATTGTTGCCTCCAACAACAACGACCAAATGGATGAGTTCTTTGAATTCGACGATTGGTTGGAGATCTACAATACGGGTGGAATTCTCAATCTCAGCGGTTACTACTTGAGCGACGACCCCAACTTATTGACCAAGTTTCAAATCCCCAACGATCCCGCTCTGACTACTGTCCTTCCCAATAGCCACATCGTCTTTTGGTGCGACAATGACAACACCACTCAAGGTGCCAACCACACCAACTTCACCCTGAAATCGGGTGGAGAAACGGTTTTCCTTGTGAACCCCGATGGCTTCACCATCATCGATAGCATCACCTACGCTCCTTTGGCTGCTGATATCAGCTATGGCCGCACCTGCGATGGTTGTCCTACATGGCAATATTTTAACAACACCACTTGGAACGCTGACAACCAAGAAATCATCAACATGAACGGTGAACTGCTCTTCATCAACGAGATTCAAACGGTGAACACCAACACCATCCACGACTTGCAATTTGAATACGAACCTTGGATGGAGATTTACAATCCAAACAGTTTTCAGGTCAATGTTGCTAGCTATATCATCCAAGCCAATGGCGTGAACTACACGATTCCAGCCAATGCTCCTACCGAAACCATCATCCCCGCCGGTCAATTTCGTGTTGTATGGTTTGACAACGATATCAGCCAAGGCGCTATGCATTTGAATTTGTCTTTAAACGCAACCACTAACGTCAAGATCCTTGCACCCAACGGAACAACTGTAGTGGACAATTATACATTTGGGGCTATTCCCGCCGATCAAAGCTGGGGAAGAAATGTGGATGGTGGCGTAAGCAGTATGATTTTTACCTCTCCCACTCCCACTGCCTCTAACACGCTTTTTGTTGTGCCTGGTGCAGCGGTGAAAATCAATGAAGTGATGGCCAAAAACGTCTCCAGTATCACGGATAATTTTGCTGAGTTTGAAGACTGGATTGAAATCTACAATCCTTTGAGCACCTCCATTAATCTGGGTGGCTACTACCTTTCTGACAATCCTGAGATTCGCAACAAATGGCAAATCCCTTCCACCTATCCCGATAGCGTTACCATTCCTGCTGGTGGCTGGAAATTGTTTTTCTGCGATGCGGATTTGAATCAAGGTGTATTGCATGCCAATTTCAGTTTGTCCAATGGCGGCGAGTATGCCGGTATCTTCAGCACGGATGGCTTTAGCTTGGTGGACGAAGTGCAATGGGATTTTATGGGCGGTGATACAACTTACGGTCGTCAATACGATGGCTACAACAATTGGATTCAGTTCACCACCTCTAACACGGTGACTCCCGGTACCAGCAATGGCACCAATCCCAATGGAGTTGAGAATGTCATGTCTATGGAATTTGCGGTTTATCCCAATCCCAGCGTCGATGAAATTCGTTGGAACACGCCACAGAATTTTAGATTGTACGATGTACAAGGCAATCTGGTGATGCAAGGAAAAAATCAAGTTTTTGCAGACATCAGAAAACTGGCATCAGGAAATTACTTCGTTGTTTTTGGAAACAACAAAGGAGTGAAGATTGAGAAAATTTAATCTTGATTTTCTTCTAAATCTTGTTGCAATAGCGACCTCCAAAACCCAGGTATATCCTGGGTTTGTTGTGTCTTGTGGTTAAAAGAAACCAATACACAAGCGCCATGCGCCGCCAGTACCTCTTGGCCTTTCACGATTTTGAATATGTTGGACGTTAGGGTCACGCTCTTGTTACCGAGATGCGAGCAAAAGGTTTTGATCACCACCTCGTCATCAAAAAACAATGGTGTCTTATAATTCAACTCGTTTTTGGCCACCACTACCCCTTCTTCTATCCAATCCCACTTCTCCACGCGTAAGTCCCGGAAATACTGAATGCGGGCCTGCTCCATGTAGGTAAAATAAGTGGCATTGTTGACATGGCCCATGGCGTCCATGTCCCTGAATCTGATTTCGGGTCGATACAATTTCATGTTAATTCAATTCTGGATCCTCTGGGAAATTGGCCACCAACTGGCCTTTCTTTCCCAATTTTCTCA
>CANGVU010000102.1 GCA_947457325.1 Flavobacteriales bacterium
CTGGGTCCGTTATTATTGAAGAGTCGGAAATTACGGTGCCAGCTCCACCAGCTGTTTATGTGCCATATACGGGAACATATTTTAGTGGCAATACAGACCCTATGCCTATTGATATTTCGGCAGTTGCGGATGGCACTGGTGTATGTTCCGAGTTTATTCAATGGGTTGTGGTGTCGGGAACAGCCACTTTTGCTGATCCATTGAGCGCTACAACAACTTTGATTATTGAAAGTGATGCCGTAATCGAGGCTCAGTTTGGTACGGGGAATACAGGTAACGTCATTACAACTGTTGATGTGCTTCCTGCAGGATCTGGTTCGGTAGTTTGGAACGGAGTAAGCAATTCAACATTGCCGAGTCCAATAACTGAGATAGCAGGGACCAATGTTTCCGCTGAAGTAGTTCCCAATGCTGGTTTTGTTTTTGACCATTGGGAGTCTAATTCAACCGCTATTTTACCCAGTGTAAATGATGTTGTAATTGATATCGTTCCTTGTTTGGATGATGATTTGGTTGCTGTGCTTTTGCCTGTTTATGAGGTTGTAGTCAATGTTCTTGGAAATGGAGACGCTAACATCAATGGGCAGCCATTGAGCAATGGTAACTTTAGTTTTCTAACAACAGATATTATCAACTTGAGTGCCCTTGAAAATGGACCTTGCGGACAGTTGATTTCATGGGAAATTGTATCGGGAACTGGTGTTTTATCTGATGTTTCATCTTTGAATCCAACATTGACTATATCTTCTAATGTTGTTATTAATGTCAATTTCACATCATTGCCCCCCAATGCAGTCAATGTAGTTTTCAGCTCAGTTTATCCCGAAGCTGGGGGTATCATTTTTAACGGAACAACATATAGTGGTTTTCCTCAAACGATGACAGTAACCCCAGGTTTAAACTTGACATTTGAGGTTTGGGAGCAACCATGGTATGACTTTACGAATTGGGTGCCGACGAATTTTACAATATCACCCAACAACAGTGCTGCTATTATGAGCACTGTGATTTGCAGTGCTGAGAACATTGAAGTTGTTTTTGATTTCACGCCACATGCGTTAGTAACAATCGATAAGACACCCGCAAATATTGGTCAGGTGTTTTTAGACGGGGTAGAGATTCCAACATTGCCAATAACCTTTGATTGGGCCATTGGGGAGAATCATAATATTGGTGCATTAACACTGGTCCAGTGGACAGCCTTTGATCATTGGGAGTCGTTGGGAACCGCGTTGTCTCCAAATGCAACAGCGGGTACCATTGCTATTACTGTTAGTCAAGAAGATTCTATAAAGGCAGTATTTGCAGAAATACCACATAGCTTGATTACGGTGCTTTTGGATGAACCATATTCGGGGATAATCAAAAGCAGCAATGGTGGGGCCAGTGATTATATGCTTCAGTTTGAAACAGCGCATGGCGTACCTGTCCAGTTCTCCGTTGAAGAGGATGAGTATTATGATTTTACAGAATGGACCAGCGCTCAAGGAAATTTAATTTCACCAACTTCGACTGATAAAGAGATTGAGATGGTCTTTTTTGCTCCAGACACTATAGTAGCGCATGTCAAACAAGAAATTTACAATTGCTATATACCCAATTCATTTACACCAAACGGTGATAATATCAATGATTGTCTCGCTCCTGCTGGTAATGCATTGGACATAGAACGTTACTCTTTGATTATTTTTAACCGACACGGAGAAGTAGTTTTTGAGACCAAAGATTTTGAAAAGTGCTGGGATGGATCATTAAGAGGAAACGGATATTATGTGCCTTCAGATGTTTATCATTATGAGTTGGTTGTAAAATCTGTATTTGATAAAGAAGCACAAAAAAGTACAGGAACCATATTGGTGGTAAGATAATTGACGTTTCATGTTGTAAATTTGAAACATGAAGAAAATCTTTTCGTTTGCCATTGCGTTTGTTTTGTTTTTAGTCACATCATCATTATTGGCGCAGCCAACGGTGAATCGATCTGAGACAACTGATAAGTTTGCTACTTTAATTCAATACATAGAGTCCATGTATGTTGATTCTGTCAACAGCAAAGAATTGGTGGAGAAAGCAATTATTCATTTGTTAGAAGAGTTGGATCCTCATTCCACTTATATTTCAGCTGAAGAAGTTGCAGAGGCCAATGAACCTTTGCAAGGGAGTTTTGACGGAATCGGAATTCAATTCAATATTTTGCATGATACCATTTTTGTGGTAGAGCCCATTCAAGGTGGTCCATCTGAAAAGTTGGGCATTCGAGCAGGAGACAAAATTGTTGAAGTAGAAGGAACCAAGATGGCTGGGGTAGGGATTAAGAATAGTGATGTTTTGGCCAAGTTGAGAGGGCCTAAAGGAACCAAAGTCAAAGTTGGTATTGAAAGAAAGGGATATGACAAGTGGATGTATTTTGAAATAACCAGAGATAAAATTCCAATTTACTCGGTGGATGCAGCCTACATGATTGCTCCGGAAATTGGATATATTAAGGTCAGTCGTTTTGCTGCAACCACAACTGAAGAGCTGAAGAAAGGAATTTCAGAATTGAAAGCGCAAGGAATGAGAGATCTTGTTTTGGATTTGCAAGACAATGGAGGCGGTTTGTTGCGCTCAGCCATAGAGATGGGAGACGAGTTTTTAAGCGATGAATTGCCCAAGGATGCGCCTAAAAATGAGAAAGGAAAGCTTTTGGTTTACACAGAAGGTCGTGCATTCAAGCGTGAACCATTCAATACAAGATCAGGATTGCAAGGAAGTTTTGAAAAGGGTAGATTGGTAGTGCTAATTGACGAGAGTTCAGCTAGTGCGTCCGAGATTGTAAGTGGAGCAATACAAGATTGGGATAGGGGTGTAATCGTTGGTCGTAGATCCTTTGGAAAAGGATTGGTTCAACGTCCTGTGAATTTACCTGATGGCTCTATGGTCCGATTGACAGTCCAAAAATATTACACACCTTCAGGTCGTTGTATCCAAAAACCATATGAAGATGGGAAGGATGATTATTATGCAGATTACTCCAAAAGACTAAAAAGTGGTGAGTTTTTCTCGGCGGATAGCATCAAGTTTCCAGATTCATTGAAATATGAGACACGCATTACCAAGCGAACAGTATACGGGGGTGGTGGAATTATGCCTGATATTTTTGTGCCATTGGATACATCGGAAAACAGCAGGTATTTTAGTGATTTGATAAGGGTGGGTGTGCAGAATGATTGGTCCATGTCCTATGCCAATGCGCACAGAGATGAATTGTTGAAGACCTATCCTACAATGGAGGATTTTGCAAAATCATTTGTTATTCCGCAGGCCGAGCAAGATAAAATTGTTCAGATGGCCGAAGCCAAAGAGGTTCCTTTAGATGCCAAGGGGTATGAAAACTCAAAGCATGCGATCTTGGTTCGAACCAAAGCTCTTTTGGCAAGAAATCTTTATGATAACGAAGCATTCTATTATTTAATCAATGATTTGAATCCAGCTGCGAAAAAAGCAGTGGATATTTTGACGGATGGTACATATGATCAAATGAATTTAGATGTAAAAGGCCAAGAGAAAAGAAAAGTTCAACCAAAGAAATAGTGAAATGAGTAAAGGGATTAAAGTAGGATTATTGATTTTTGTATTGGGAGCGGGAGCCTACGTTGGAGCTCAATTGATGGGACCAAAGGTGAGCAATATGCATATCAATACTGAAGCAGGAACGATAGGTAAGGCTTCACAAGAAAGAGAAAAAACAGCTATGAGCTTTGCGCAGACCTCACATGATTTTGGTGTTATCATGGAGGGAGAGGTCAAAGAATATTCTTTTCAATTTAAAAATACGGGGAATTCACCACTTTACATTGAGCATGCCAAAGGCTCATGCGGATGTACAGTTCCTCAGTGGCCCAAGGAGGCCATTGCTCCCGGTGCATCGGGACAAATTGTTGTTAAATTTAACAGTGCCAATAAAGTTGGGAAAAACTCAAAGAAGGTAACAATAGTAGCCAACACAGAGCCTATTAGCACGGTGCTTACAATTACAGCGGATGTGAAGAGTAAGTAAATCTGTTTTTCAACTTTAATACGGGTTGTTCAAACAGGTAGAAACTGATTGTTGCAATCAAGTAACAGAAGAATATCAAAGAGGTTAGGAATAGCCAAGGTTTGTGAGCGTACCCATGTGTCAGTCCCCATATAACAGCTGTTGCTTGGTATACGTAAAGACCATAGCTTATTTTACCGGTGTAACTAAAGAATGAAGTGCATAGGACTTTGGTCAGCCAATGGTGGTCCCCAAGAGTAATGATTTTTCCAATTATTAGTAGGTATAAAATTGAGATCAAATTGTATTTGAACACTTGGATGATAAGTAACCCATCGGAAGAGAAAATTCCCCAAAGAACTACAGAAAGCGCTCCTACAGACAAGAGTGCTGTATAAAATGATTTTTGTTGGAAGAAATTCAACTTTTGATTTTTCTCCATCCAAGCCAAAAGGGCACCTAATGCAATTTCATCCATCCTAGCAAAAGTGAAGAAATAGGTTTGGTATTGGAAGTATGCAAGTAAAAAGCGCACCAAAGCACTGATTATAATGATTGCTATAATCGGCTGGATAAGTTTTTTTATTTTGTAATACAATACAATGAATGGCCAAGCCAAATAAAAATGTTCTTCTACCGCCAATGACCAAAAATGTTTGGGACCAGCAGATGGCCATCTAAAAGTGGTGGCAAAGTCTTGAAGATAGAACCAATAATACCACTGAAGACTGATGTCAGGGCTTGGGGTATTGGTGAGAAAAGGAGCAATGAAATACTCACATATCAGGTAGAGGTAGTACAAAGGGAAGATTCGCAACGACCTTCTGATAATGAAATTTTTCCAGTAGTGGGTTGAATGAATTTGATCAAACAGAATTCTGGTAATGAGGAATCCAGAAAGCACGAAAAACAAAGAAACCCCGGTTTGTCCCAGGTAACCAATTTTCTGCAACAATTTCCCCCAATCACTCTGGAAGATGGCATATTGACTGAAATGGAAGATCAGTACCAACAGAGCTGCAATGGCTCTTACGCCGTCAAGGGATTTGATGTACTTGGCTGAAGACATGCTGTAAATTTACACAAAACCCGCGTTGAAAAAGGTCGAGGCGCCAAAAGCGCCTCGATGTTGAGATTACGTCATAAGCCGGGTTCTGTTCTGCTTTTGGCAGCTTCATCATTTATCTATGCGACCTACCCTCCAAGACCGGACGAGCCGCCCTTCAGTTTGCTTGCGCAAACATCCTTGGTCTACATGGTCTTACTGCCCACAAGGTTTACCTAGCCTGTCATTGTTGCCATTGACAGCGGTGGTCTCTTACACCCCCTTTTCACCCTTACCCCAATAATAAATTACCAGGGCGGTTTATTTTCTGCGGCACTCTCTGTCCATTGCACGTTGATGCAATAGCCCGGGCTTTTCACCCGGTATGGCGCTCTGCGCAGCCCGGACTTTCCTCCCCAATTGCTTGAAGCGATGAAGTCTGTAATCTCCCTGCAAAGTTAATTCTGTTTCGTAACCATTTCATTTTTATTTTTGACACATGCACATTGACATTCTTACCATTCTTCCTCGTTTATTGGATGGTCCATTTGCGGACAGTATACTTCAACGGGCGCAAAACAATGCCTTGTGCAAAATTGAGATTCACAACATCAGGGATTTTTCATTGGACAAGCACAAAAGTGCAGACGACTATCAATTTGGAGGAGGTGCAGGTATGGTTATGC
>CANGVU010000103.1 GCA_947457325.1 Flavobacteriales bacterium
AATACACCTGGAGAAGAAGTTGCATCAAAAGTCCCTCGCAATGCCCAGCCCAACATCAAACTCACCGACAAAGCTGATAAGATTTCTACCACGGGGAAGAAAACGGAATAGGCCCAAACCCCTCTGATATGTGCGTCTCTATGTGTCTCGTTGATATGATCAAACTTCTTCTCTTCTCGTTTCTCTTGACCAAACATTTGAACGATGTTCATACCCGTTACATGCTCTTGAATAAAAACATTAATACGAGCCACCTCATTGCGAACATCATTGAAAGACTTCTTCACCGACTCTTGAAAAATCCTTGTTGCATACAACAAAATGGGAATAGGAATAATCACCACCAAAGTCATCTTCCAATCCACCCACAACATTGCACCGATGATGACCACCAACTTGAGTACATCTCTAAAGATATCCAACAGCCCCACACTAAAAACCTCCGCGATACCATCTACATCACTGATGTGACGGGTGACCATTTGACCCACAGGTGTTTTGTCAAAAAAGGACAAGCGAAATCCTAAACTGTGTTTGAACAACTCTGAACGCAAATCCAAAGTGATACTCTGTGCCATTTTATTGGCTTGATAAGTTTGATAATACTGAATCAAACTTTCTAAAATCAAAACTGCAACAAAAGAAATAGCCCCCCAGAGAACAGCATTGGAGTTTCCTGATGCCAAATCCTCGTCAATCAATAACCGCATTTGGTTTGGCCGAATGATGGACATTCCAGCCAGCACCAACACCCAAAAAAAAGTGAAATAAAATTGAAAACGATACGGAGAACTCCGTTGGTATAAACGCCAAAATATTTTCTTATCAAAAGCTTTCCCTGCACTATTGGACATATTTTCCCTCTGTTATGTATGGGTAACTTACCTGGGTAAGATACAAACCACACGCATAAACACTATCACCTGCGGCACCTCGTTCTTGCAAATCAATGATTTCCTGCATTTGCTCAACATTCAACTTTCCTCTTCCTACTTCTATTAAGGTGCCCACAACAGCCCTCACCATGTTTCTTAAAAAACGATCCGCTACAATGTGAAACACCCATTGACCCTTTTCGTTCACGCTCCACTCTGCTTTTCGCACATCGCAAATATTGGTTTTTTGTCCACCACCCGATTTACAAAAACTGGAGAAGTCTCCCTTGCGAACCAATAACCGTGCAGCTTGATTCATTCTATCCATATCCAATGGGTAAGGATAAAACATGGAGCGCTGATGCAGAAATGGATTCTTTTCAAAATGCAAAAAATAATGATAACCACGCTCTGTGGCATCAAAGCGAGAATGGCATTTGTCCCCAACAAGAAATATACTATGCACCGCAATTGATTTGGGCAGCACTTGATTGACTCGAAAAACAACTTGCTCCGCATCTTCAATGGCATTCATGGCGTTAAAATGAGCATAAAACTCAGTAGCATGAACACCGGTATCAGTACGTCCACAACCCGTGGTGATAACCTTTTCTTGTCTCAATATTTTGCACAAAGCGGCTTCAAGAACCTCTTGAACTGACAATGCATTGGGTTGACGCTGCCATCCATGGAAATGCGAACCGTCATAGGACAGTTGTATAAAATAGCGTGGCCACAGTGCATCTTCCATATAAAAACGAAAGGCGCAAATATCTTGCGCCTTTTCATAGGATTGAATAAAGAATCAAATAAATATTTTGCGCTCTGTCTTTTTTCCATCATGGGTGATACGCACCACATAATATCCAGAAGTCAAATCATTCAATGGCACGATGGATTCTGAGCATTTAACCATATTCAGAACACTTTTCCCCTGTACATCAAACATTTCGAGGTGATAAGTATTATTATGGTTACCAATCACCAAAGCACTTTGAGCAGGATCCCAATGGATAGCCATCTCATCACGTTGATTAGTGATACCGGTATTGGGCATCACTGGAGACTCCATGGTAGCACTATATACTTTATCCCCGGAGTTCTGACCATTTCCGTTGGCAGCCAGTCCAGTGGCATAAAAGGTAATCGTACCAAAGTCCTCTGCTGGGGCAGTCCAAGTGAAATTGAAGGTGTGCTCGTCCTGAGAAGAACCCCCGTTTGCATTGTGGGTTACATATTGACGTGAACTACCGCTAACCGTAAAATTCTCGGTATGGTTGTCTGATCCAGCGGTAAACGTTCCAACAGAATTGCCATTGGCATCCAATGCAACAATACTGAAACCAAATAAACTTTCACCTGTTTGGCCAACAGTAACGGACATATTGTAGGTTTCACCCAAAGCGTGTTGACCGAAAATCATGTTAGAAGATTCTACAAAAACAAAACCGCCACCTGCATTCAAAGCAGTCCCAGAGTGGCATTGCACGCATGTACCTTCACCAGGAGCTCCTGTTTTACCAGCCTTTCCATCTGAACTCAATACACCACATAAAAAGAATACCGCACTCAGAAGAGTTAAACCCAAAATCCATTTTGATTTCATAATCTCAAATTAATAAAACAAGAGTACAAAAAAAAGGGATTCACATGAATCCCTTTAACAAATTGACATTATGAATTATGCCCAACTGGCAATGCGTTCACCAGCAAATTCGCCAGCTTCCAATTGCGCTCTAACCTTGGTAAAGCACTCAATTGTATAACGCACATCTTCCAATGTATGAACGGTTGTTGGTATCAAACGCAACATAATGACATCCTTTGGTACTACTGGATAAACAACAATAGAACAGAAAATACCATGTTTCTCGCGCAATGTCAGCGTAACGTTGGTAGCCTCTCCCAAACTTCCTTTTAAGAATACAGGCGTTACCACGGAATTGGTTTTTCCAATGTCAAAACCAGCTTCTGTTAATCCGCTCTGTAAAGCGCGAGCGATTTTCCAAAGGTTCTCTTGCAATTCAGGCTTTGTTCTGATCATCTCCAAACGCTTTAATGCCCCAATTACGATAGGCATGGGCAACGATTTGGCAAAAGTTTGAGAACGCATGTTGTAGCGCAAATACTCAATAACGTGCTGGTCGCTCGCTACGAATGCACCAACAGTTGCCATTGCTTTGGCAAAAGTTCCAAAATAAACATCTATATCAGCTTGAACACCTTGGGCGTCGCCTGTTCCTCGGCCCATGTTACCAATGGATCCAAAACCATGTGCATCATCAACAAACAAACGGAAGCCGTATTCTTTTTTGAAAGAAACAATTTCCTTCAACATCCCTTGGTCCCCTGCCATTCCAAATACACCCTCAGTCATGACCATGATACCACCACCTGTCTTCTCTGTTAACTTCTTGGCCATTTTGAGCATTTTCTCAAAGCTCTCCATGTCGTTGTGTTGGAAAACAAAACGCTTTCCTTGGTGCAAACGCACGCCATCAATCATGCATGCATGACACTCGCTGTCATACACCACAACGTCATTACGGCTGACCAAAGCTTCAATGGCTGACATACAACCTTGGTAACCGTAGTTCAAAAGGAAAGCATCGTCTTTCTGCATGAAAGAAGCCAACTCATGTTCCAATTGCTCATGGTATTTGGTTTGACCGCTCATCATGCGGGCTCCCATTGGATAAGCCATCCCCCAGGCTGCTGCTGCATCAGCATCCACTTTTCTGATCTCGGGATCGTTACCCAAACCCAAATAATTATTTAAACTCCAAACCAATACCGGCTTGTCACGAAAGGTCATGTGTGCACCCAACTCCCCTTCCAACTTGGGAAAAGAGAAATATCCATGAGATTCTTTAGAATGCTGACCAATGGGTCCGCGATTGTGTTTGATTCTTTCAAAAATATCCACGTCAGTAAATTTAATTTCTGCGAAGATAAAATTATTATTCGCTTAATTTTCAAGACATTCAACAGTTTTCAACACTTAATGCATAAAAAAAGGGAAGCCCGTAGGCCTCCCCTCTCTTTAGCAAACTACACCATTAATGCTGAATCATCCAGTTCAAGTTGTAAACCTTATGATCTTCTGTTCTGATCACCAAGCGATACATACCACTGTTAAGATGTCCAAATTGTTGTGAGAATTGTTGAACCGACTGTTCAGTTGCTGAAGCGACCAATGCGCCTTTGGCGTCAAACAATTGCCATTGGAATGATACTCCTTTGAAAAGCTTAACATTCAATTCTCCTTGAGATGGATTGGGATAAACAGCGATCAACTCTTGATTCAACTCTGCAATACCTACCAATTCTCCGTCACAGTTCTCATCCACTTGGTTTCCTTCAATTTCATCCACACCCGGATTGATCAAGTTATTTGCATCATCGCAATCACCTGTAAGAGCAATACCACAAGGATCAATGATATCACCTCCATATCCGTCGGTATCTGCATCGATGAAAGGAATCTGAGTATCATCGCAATCATCCATGTTGTCCACAAAACCCATGGGCGTTTGACAAGCATAATCTGTAGCATTGGGATCACCAAATCCATCACCATCTGCATCAGCGTAATAAACATTCTGAACAAACTCATCCACTTCATCGTCACAATTGTCGTCAATTTCATTGCAGATTTCTGTTTGGGCTGGGCTTATTGAAGAATTGTTGTCATCACAATCACCGGCTTGTGTAGCGCCTCCACAGGCAACCAATAATTCTATTCCAAATCCATCAAGATCACCGTCCGCATAGGACCATGTCAAATCGTCACAATCATCAGAGTTGTTAACAAATCCAACTGGAACAGAACAATCAAAAGCTACCTCTTGCGCGTCCCCAAAACCATCTGCGTCTGCATCTGCATAATAAACATTCTGAACAAATTCATCTGACTCTCCGTTGCAATTGTCATCCAAATAATTGCAGATTTCAGATGCAACAGGATTAACACCTGCATTCATATCATCGCAATCATCTGCAGAAATCACCCCACACGCTGCAATTGATATGCCTCCAAAACCATCACCATCCATATCTTCATAGGTCAACATTTGATCATCACAATCCTCATTGTTACCTACATAGCCAGCGGGTGTCTCACAAGCAAAAGTGTTGTTGTTTGCATCACCATAACCATCACCATCATTGTCTGCAAAATATTCAGTTTGCACAAATTCATCTACTTCAACGTCACAGTCATCATCTATTAAATTACAAACTTCAGTCTGCATAGGAGATACTGCACCATTGGCATCATCGCAATCGGTGTTGTCGATAACGAAACCAGGGACATTCGCGCAAACCATAATGCCCATGTTGGCATTACCGTAGCCATCACCATCCATGTCCATGAACACATCATACATAATGCCTTCATCCGCATTGCCGTCACAATTGTCATCTGATTGGTTACAGAGCTCTGAAATACCTGGATTCAAATTGGCGTTGCTATCATCACAATCCGTCATATAGATAGATCCACATGGGGTCACTTGATTCGATCCATAACCATCACCATCTTGATCGATGTAAGTAATATTACTGTCATCACAGTCCAACGAATTGTCAACTCCACATCCGGCCAATACATCAGAGCCAAAACCGTCAAAATCATTATCAGCGTACAATAGCAAATTATCGTTGCAATCAGGTTGAGAGATGCCATCTTGGTAGAGGATGTATCCGGCATTTTGAGAACAGCCGAGATAGTAATTGTTATAATTACCGAAACCGTCACCATCTACATCGTAAACATAATAATTCACACCCAATACAGTGACGTCATTGTCATTGCAATCTTCTTGAAGCTCGTTTCCAGAAAAAGCTATGTAACCATTCTCTGCAAAACAACC
>CANGVU010000104.1 GCA_947457325.1 Flavobacteriales bacterium
CATGGGCTAAAGATACGATGAAGCCCAAAATAAGCCGTTGAAAGCTGTAAAAGTTAAAAACATTGGGCGGTTTGGAAAAAGGATAATTCAGTGGTATTCTTGTGGTATAAACCCCAATCATGAAAAACATTTTTACGCTATTCTTTGCACTAATCACTATTGCTTCCAGTGCGCAAATGGGCTCTATGTGCACCAATGCGGAAAGCATCGATAACAGTTTGGTTTATTCAACCAGTGCAACTTACACTACCAGTTTCGATGACCATTGGTATGTTTTCACACCTGATTCTGGAGGAATGCACACATTAAGCACTTGCAATCTCATGTCTTGCGATACCAAAATATGGATTTATGAAAGTTGTTTGGCAACAGTTACCGAGTTTGCTGAAGGTACGTTCAGCTACAATGACGATTTTTGCGGAGTTCAATCCAGCATCACGGCAAACTTTATTGCAGGTAACACCTATTACATTCGAATAGGCGATTACAGCGATGGTTGTGTTGATCAAGTGACTTGGAACTTGAGTTTCATGGGGCAAATTGCAGGATGCATGGATCCTGCAGCATGCAATTTCAACCCCTCTGCAACGACGGATGATGGCAGCTGTGCATACTACCCTAGCCCATTTTGCTCACAACCGGATTTGGAGTTTGATTCACTAGCATTGGTTAGCTCTCTTTATTTGTCTCAACACTTTTCAGATGAATGTGACATTCAAGAGGGCTGTGTGACGGGCTATGGCAATCGTTGGGTTTTGGCCTTTAGTGCAAAAATCAATAATGTGGGTGAAGAGGATTATTATTTGGGAAATCCCAATAGCAATCCTGGCATGTTCACCACAGAGAACTGTCACGGACATACACATTACGAAGGCTATGGCGATTACCGTTTGATGGACGTTAACGGTAACATTATTCCTGCGGGACATAAAAATGGCTTCTGTGTGATGGACTTGTGTGGAGCCGGACAATACAATTGCGGAGACATGGGAATCAGTGCAGGTTGTTATGACATCTATGGCGCAGGAACACAGTGTCAGTGGGTGGATTTGACCAACGTTCCTGCAGGACAATACCGATTATTGGCCATTGTGAACCCTGAGTATTTGCCAGATGCGTTGGGGCGAATTGAAACGAACAATGAAAACAATGCGGCCAATGTATGTTTGGATATACAATGGAACAATGGAGTTCCTGAATTCCAGGTATTGGCGGAATGTACGCAATACTACGATTGCACCGGAGAGTTGAATGGATCTGCAACCATGGACTGCATGGGCGAATGTGATGGACCACATTTGTTTGCGGACATGAATGCAGATACCACTTTGAACAACGTAGATTTGGGATTATTCATGCAGCAAATGGCAGATGAGGCCATGACACCAACCACCTGTAACGATTTAAATGGCAATGGCAGCTTGACCGTTTACGATTTGGCTTTGGCTCAAAACTGCATGCACAATCAGAACAATGGCACCATTTGGAACAACGATTGTCAATTTCCACAAGATTTAATCAATCCCAACAGTAGCGCTGGAATGGCCATAGCCAATGCTGATGTCGCCAACGGATGGGTTGACATTGAAATCAAAAACTTCAGTCAAAACTTGACAGCTTTTCAATTTGCCATTAGCGGAATAAACATCACCAATGTAATGCCCATTTACCCAGGCATTACCAATGTCATGACTGATTACAACAACAACACCAACCAAGTGTATTTCATGTGCGATGGTATGACACACATTGCCTCTAGTACAACAGCATCTGCATTTTGCAGAATCCTTTTTGATGTAACTACTGCCAGCAACATTTGCATCGATGAGATTGTAGATATTGTGAACGACCAATATGAGCGTGTTCCCAGCTACGTTTATGGCAATTGTGTATCGGTGACCAATGGTGTTCAGTCATGGGTGGCCAATGAGCAATTGATTGAAATTTTCAACAATCCTGTGAAAGAAACATTGAGTTTCCAAATCCAAGCCGCTGGCTTTGAAGGCAACAATTGGATTCAAGTTTTTGACATGAAAGGTCGTCAAGTGTTGAACACCCAATTAAACGGACGCCAACACCAATTGGATGTCAGTGATTGGTCTGCCGGCGCATATCAGATGCAAGTTGTCGGAGAGAACAACGCGCGTTTGGTTCAGTCTTGGGTGAAAGAATAAAAGGGATGAAGGGATGAAGGGTCGGGAAAGTTAGACTTTTTTCACGATCTACAGTTTTAAGTGAATATATTAAATCAGGGTAAGAAAGAGAAAGTTGGCAAACATCTCCCCTTCTACCCGTGCAAAGCGAGAGAAAGGAGGGGTGTACAGACGAGCGCTAGCGATGTCTGGACGGGGTAATCTGATTCTGAAAATTAAAATCCTGATAAACGTTTACAACTTCTTCTGACAAAGCCACCCCGGCTATTTGTGCCACCCATACTATCCACTTCGTGGCAGTTAGGGCAATCCGTCGCATAGCGGAATTAAGGACCAGAAAAATTTCGATTGAGCAAGAGCATGGAAAAAATTGGGTCGTATTGCAATACGCCCTTTACGCTATACGCGACAAATTTTCAATAAAAATTAAGCGTTTTTTCTTTTAGAAAAATAATAATCCGGAGGGGAAAAAAAACTACAGAGCCAAGTAAAACTAGAGCGAGAATGAAAAACAGAATGAAAATGAATATCCTTGTCACCTCATCCCTTCGTCCCTTCATTCCTTCGTCCCTTCATTCCTTCATTCCTTCATCCCTTCATCTCCTCACACCATCATCGACTTGGCGCGGGCATAAATGCTCTTGCTGTCCAAACCGTACTTCTCCATCAATTGGTCTGGGGTGGCGGATTCTCCGAAGGAATCATTCACTCCAATAAATGAAATGGGACACGGGTGGTGCTGCGCCAATGTTTGCGCTACTCTACTGCCCAAGCCGCCAATGATATTGTGCTCCTCCGCTGTGATGACACGATTGGTCTTTTTGGCACTGGCCACAATGGCCGCCTCATCCAAAGGTTTTATGGTGTGGATGTTGATCAAATCAACAGATATTCCTTCCGCTTCCAATTGCAATGCAGCCTCTACCGCTGGCCATACCAAATGTCCTGTTGCGATTATGGTCACATCTTTTCCTGCATGGATGTGCCATGCTTTTCCAATTTCAAACTTTTGATCTACTGCTGTGAAATTGGTCACCTTGGGTCGTCCGAATCGCAAGTAAACGGGACCTTCCAACTCAGCGATGGCCATGGTGGCAGCCTTGGTTTGATTGTAGTCACATGGATTGATGACCGTCATTCCTGGCAACATGGACATCATGCCTATGTCTTCCAATATCTGGTGTGTCGCGCCATCCTCTCCCAATGTCAATCCCGCATGGGATGCACATATCTTGACATTCTTTCCACTATAAGCAACACTCTGACGGATTTGGTCATAAACGCGACCCGTGCTAAAGTTGGCAAATGTTCCTGTGAAAGGAATCTTTCCACCGATGGTCAAACCTGCAGCCAATCCAATCATATTGGCCTCAGCTATACCGGTTTGAAAAAAACGTTCTGGAAATGCTTTTTGAAAGGCATCCATCTTCAAAGATCCTGTTAAGTCAGCGCAAAGGGCAACTACTTGATCATTCTTCTTTCCGGCTTCCAATAAACCTGCACCAAATCCTGAACGGGTATCGTTGGCGGGGGACAATTCAAATGTTAACATATTCGCTGATTAATAATCTCCTAAAGTTTCTTCTAATTGTGAAAGTGCATTGGCCAACTCTTGGTCGTTGGGCGCTACACCATGCCATTTGTGGGTTCCTTCCATGAAGTCTACCCCTTTGCCCATCGAGGTGGTCATCAAAACCATGATGGGTTTTCCTTGACCTGTCAATTGCTTGGCTTCATCGATGGTTGTATTCAAAGCCAATAAATCATTTCCATTGGTTTCCAACACCACCCATCCAAATGCTTCCCACTTGGCTTTGATATTGCCCAAAGACAATACTTGATCCGTTGAACCATCAATCTGTTGTCCGTTGCAATCGATAAAGGCAATCAAGTTGTCAATTTTGTTGTGCGCCGCATACATGGCTGCTTCCCAAACCTGACCCTCTTGAATTTCTCCATCACCTTGAAGGACATAAACCAATTGATTGTCATTGTTTAATTTTTTGGCTCTTGCAGAACCTATCGAAACGGAAAGACCTTGACCCAAAGATCCGCTGGCGATTCTGATGCCTGGCAAATGCTCATGCGTTGTTGGATGTCCTTGAAGACGTGTATTCAACTTTCTGAATGTTGCCAATTCAGCCACTGGGAAATATCCGCTGCGGGCCAATACAGAATACCATACTGGAGAGATATGACCGTTGGACAAGAAGAACAAATCTTGGTTTGTTCCATTCATGTCAAAAGCCTCAGGGTTGTGCTTCATTTGCTTAAAGTACAACGAGACAAATAGGTCGGTGCAACCAAGACTGCCACCAGGATGGCCGCTGTTTACCGCATGAACCATGCGAACGATATCCCTTCTCACTTGAGAGGCAATATTTTGTAATTCTGAAATTGATTTGGACACTTCAATTGGGTTTTGGCAAAATTAGAACAAAGCCATTTGTTAAAACGAATGGTGTTCACCAATTGTGGAAAACAAGCGACTTGACTTGATCTATTTTTGTTCGAAATAATTTTAATCGCATTGACATGAAACATGGCTCTTTCTGCATTCTTTTCTTTTTTGTTTTCCATCTCCCAACCGTTGCGCAAGAATATGCTCCTGTAGACACCAGTCGTTACGAAACACTGACCAAGAATGTCTACAAAGCACTCAAACAGGAGAACAGAAAATTCCTCGAGCCGCACATCATGAACGCCGAAGCTTTCAAAGAAGTTATAACGGAATACAGCAAACACGTTCAAGGAGTAACTCCAGAAATGGTGGTACGTGAGTTGAATGATCCCAAGAGAACGGCTGAAATGACAACCATGCTTGAAAAAAAAATTCAGGAAAAATTTTACGGAGCCCTAGCTGACATTGCTGAGTATGGATTCAACATGGAAGAATCTCATTACATCGACCACCAAATTGATCCAGACCGTGAAGGATACATGTGGACCTACAATGTCCTGTTTCGTATTGCCGATGACAAGGATACCTTGACCATCAAATTAAAATCTTGTATCCACAATAAAAAAGATTGGTATTTGACAGAAGGCATCAAAGTGAAGCGCTATTATAGGCCCGCCCCTGTGCCATATGAGGGTGCTGTAGAGCCTGCTTATCCCTTTGAGCATCAAAAAATTGAAGTAATGGATCCTTACATTCAAGAGATACCAATGGAGGAAAGTTACCCGCCCGTTGAAACCATGGAAGATGTTCCTGTCCCTGTGATGGAGGAATATGATCCAAACATGAATGATTCCACGACCGTTTATGAAATAGTGGAACAAATGGCCATTTATCCCGTTGATTTAAGGGAAGAAATTGCCCGAAAAATCCAGTACCCCCAGTATGAAAAGGAAATGGGTATTCAAGGTACAATCTACACGCAATTCATTATTGAGCGCAATGGAAGTATCAGTGATGTTAAAGTTTTAAGAAATGTTCCGGGGTCAAAGAATTTTGATCAAGAAGCCAAAAGAATATTGAAAAGCTTGGATCATCAATTTCAACCCGCGATGCACAATGGACGAAAAGTGCGTTGTCGATTTACCTTACCCATCAAATTTGTTTTGCAGTAAA
>CANGVU010000105.1 GCA_947457325.1 Flavobacteriales bacterium
AACTTGGGTTTGGCCATCGCTTGTAATCCTGCCAATTGTACTTTTCCTGCAGGAGAGCAAAAATGTGCCACCCTGGCGGGTACACCTGCACAAACTGGAGTATTCAATATTGAAATCAATGTAGTGGCTACAGCATTATTGTTTGGATTTCCAATTCCGGTGGATTATGCTTTTGCAGGTTATACGCTGACCATTACAGATGGTAACGCTGTAATTGAAAACGCTTCAATGAAATTTGAGTTGAGCAATGCAAAACCCAATCCTGCCAACAATGGTTTCAATTTGAATTTTGAATCCCCTGTTTCTGAAATTGTAAAAGTTGAAGTCCATAACCTATTGGGCGGTTTGGTTTACAATAAATCAGTCACTGCCAAGAGAGGTTTCAATACTTTGTGGATGGATACTCAAGATTGGGAGGAAGGTGTGTATTTGTACAGTGTTCAAAACGGTTCAAGTCGTTCAACCAAGAGAATTGTAGTTCAGCATTAATTGAATTTTGACGTTACCATATTGGGCTGTGGAGCAGCGACGCCAACTCAGCGTCTCCGCCCCACAGCCCAAGTTGTTTCTGTACGTGACCATTATTTTCTCCTGGATTGTGGAGAAGGTACCCAAATGCAGTTGCGCCAATATGGTATCAAAATGCAACGCATTGAAGTTATTTTCATTTCGCATTTGCACGGTGATCATATTTATGGATTAATCGGCTTGCTGAGTACTTTTTCATTGTTGGGCAGAACCGCTGACTTGACCATTGTTGGTCCCCCTGAATTGCAAGAGTGGTTGGCTTTGACATTTAGAATTTCCGATACCTACCTTTCCTTTCCTCTTCATTTTATAGAAACCAGCAAAAGCAGTGAATGGATTTGGGAGAATGATTTTCTAAAAGTGAAGAACATTCCTGTCAAACATCGCATTGCGTGTAATGCCTATTTGTTTGAGGAGAAAACCATTGAGCGGAAAATCGTCAAGTCATTTATTCCGCATTATAAATTGACTTTGGATGAGTTGCTGGTGTTGAAGAAGGACAAGCCTGTGCATAGAGAAGATGGAAAGGTAATAGAGCCCAATGAGGTTTGTAGTCCAAGACAACAAGTCAGAAAGTATTTCTTCTGCACGGATACATTGCCTTTAAAATTAGAAGATGAGGATTTAATGAGGGTTGATTTATTGTATCATGAGGCAACATTTTTAGAAGATCATGTCAGGCGAGCAAAAGAGACCCATCACAGTACCGCGCGGCAGGCGGCAGAGGTTGCTCTATTTTATCAAGCTAGAAAGTTGATTCTGGGCCATTTCAGCGCACGTTATTCAGATCTCAGTGCTTTTGAATTAGAGGCAGGTAGCGTTTTTCCTCAAGTGGAGTGTGCGCAGGAGGGAAAGAAATACAGTATCGAAATTATTGAATCAAGGTTGCTATAACCTTTCCACGCAAAGTTTCGCCAATGAAGGGTGAATTGGTGGATTTAGCAGCCCACACTTTTTTATTCCATTGCGTGTTTTCAGCTGTTGAAATGAGCGTAAATCTGGCGGGTTGGTTCTCTTCAATCTTAGGTGTTTGAATGCCTAAAATTTCTCTTGGCGCAATGGTCATTTTATGGATAATGGCACTGAGCTCCATATCTCCTTCTAAGGCGGTGTATATGGAGGAGAATGATGTGGGCAATGTGCTGATTCCAAAAGAGGCAAACTCAAACTCTACGCTTTTCTCCTCGATAATAACAGGGGTGTGGTCGCTAACAATAACATCAATGGTGTCATCTTGTAAACCCTTGATGAGCGATTCTCTGTCTTTTTGAGAGCGAAAGGGTGGAAGCACTTTTAAGTTGGTTGGGAAGGAAGTTAAATCCTCGTCAAGATAGCTGAGCTGGTGAGCAGAAACCCCACATGTTACTTTCATTCCTTTTTTCTTTGCCTTGCGGATGAGCTCAACACTTTCAGCACAAGAAATGTTGGAGAAATGAATCTGTCCGCCAGTGTATCCAAGAATTTCGATATCCCTCTGGATTTGCATGTACTCAGATAAATTGCTCAATCCTTTTGTTCCCATTGAAGTGGATGTTTTCCCTTCATGCATCAATCCATCTGGATTGACTTGTTGGTTTATAGGAAAAACCATGAGAAGCGCTCCAAAACTATTCACGTACTCCAGAGCCTTAATCATCATAGCAGTTGATAGCGATTCCTTGTCATCTGTAAACGCCAGAGCTCCCGCTTGTGTCATGTCAAACAATTCCGCCAATTGTTTCCCTTTCATTTGTTCTGAAATACAACCGGTGGGGTGAAGAATAATACCTCTTTTGCCACTCTGTTTGATGTAAGAAATCTGAGCGGCGTGGCAAGTTGGCGGATTGTGAGAGGGGTAAACCAAGAGATCTGTAAATCCTCCTTGTTCAGCAGCGGCGCATGCTGTTTCAAAGGTTTCAGCCATTTCATTTCCGGGTTCACCAACGCGCGCTTGCATATCAAAAAAACCAGGGCACATGATTAACTCTGGCTGATCATAGATCAAGGCGTTTTTGGGTGCAGTAAGGTTTTTTCCTATTTCTTTAATGCATCCTTTATCAATGATGATGTCCACTTGTTTGCCGTTCCATTTGCTTGAAACATCAACAATTTTGGCGTTCTTGATAAAAACAGATTTTACATTTTCCATAGTCCGGTTAATAGGCTTTCAGTTAATAGGAAGATCAAAGCAACGATAATGAGGTACCACCAGATTTCATTTCCTTCATCCATTTTTTTGACATAGTTGCCGATGTTTTCTACACTGCTATCCACCACCTCTATACCCGTCCATGCGTTTTGGGAAATAAAATCAGCTAATTCCGTATCCTTGAAAAATTGGAGCGATGATTCGTCTTTGTTGTAATTAATGCCAATGGAATAAAAAGGTTGGTTGTTCTGAATTGCTTTATAAATACCACTTGTATTGATGTATTGACCAATGGAAATGGATACTTGGCGGTTGTTGCTTTTTACCAGGGGTAGTATTTTTTCCTTGCTGTCATTCAGTTGCAAGGTGATTTGCTCGTCATTTCCCAAAGATAAATTTTGAATGACAAATGGGGCGTTTTGACCCAAAGTGAAATAGAGCGGTTGCTGATTTCCAGACAATTCAGCACATCTGGTCATGGCAATTGGAAATAGACTGTGTTGAAATACATTGCTTTCTTTGGTGTTGAAATTCCATCCAAAAACTTGACCCTTTCCTATTTTTCTCATCCACAACATGGGTGAACCGTCCGGATAATAAACCAGATTCTGTACCTCAGGGTTCCAATTTCCAGTGATGTGTCCATTGGATGAAGGAAGTTGGAAATTATCGGCTTTGCTGAAGACACCCTTGAATAATGGGTGATTAAAATCAACATGGTCCCCTTTGGTTGTTGTTGATGCAAACTCAAATCCCGCCCCAATACCCAATTGATTGTAGAGATTGGTCCAAGCAGAATTGTTCTCTTGCACAGGTGGAATAACAATGAGCGTTCCGCCTTCTTCAACTTTGGATTTGATGCTGCTGACCCATCCACTTGCAGGATTGGAAAGATTTTCAAGAATAAATATGGGGCTATTGATTATGCTGTTGAGATTGGCGTTGTTGCTTTGTTGAACGGTTGAAGGGTAGTGGGCATCATTTTGAAAAACCCTTTTGGCATTCGAAGTTTTATCTGCGATGATCCCAATGGGGCGTTCCTTCTCTATCCAATAGGTGAAATAAAAGTTGTTATCAAAAACAATGGGTTGATCATTGATGTTGATTTTGCATTCTTGAATACCATCACCATTGCTTGTAAATTTAAACAGTACTTCTTTTTGCTGCTGACCTTGCAACTCTTCCGTTGTAACTCCTTTGATTTGTTGGTTCACTGAGAGTTCACAACGAACATTTTGGACTGGGTTGTTTCCAGCATTTTTTAGTACAACATGAAGAATCTCCTCTTGCGCTGGGCTATGATAAGGAATTTCAAAATAAATAGAGTCAATGTAAATGTTATCGGTCGCAACATTTTGTACTGGTACCCATCGCAAAGGAGTATTGAAATTGGATGGGATTTTAAAATTGTCGAGGTGGTTTTTTTGAAAGTCTGAGATGTGGTAGATGGCGGCGGGATGGTCTGCTTTTTTACTGAGCAAATCTTGTTGTCTTTCCAAAACTTCTGTTAAAGGTCTGGAGATCGGGGAAGGTTGTATGCTTTGGATGATGTCTAATGCTTTGTCTTTTGTGACAAAGTGCTGTTGTATTCCGGAGAATTCATTGGCAATGATTTGAAAGTTGTCGTTTTCACCATGCGCAAAGACAATGTCTAGTGCTTTGTTCTTGGCGTTTTCCAGAAGGGAGATGCCGTCCTTTTGATTCTCCATGCTGAAGCTGTTGTCGATGTAAATACTAATGTTTTTTTTGCCGCTGGTGTTGGATTGGTCATTCCAGGTGGGCTGAGCAACAGCTAAGACAATAGCCATTATGGCGAGCAATCTGAGCAATAGAACGATCCAATGTTTAATTTTGGATTGCTGCTGTGTTTCTTCTTTGATTTCTTTCAGAAAAGAGGTGAAAGGGAAATAGACAATGCGTTGCTTTTTAAAATTAAACAAATGCACTGCTATGGGCACGGACAAGGCCAAAAGCCCCCACAACATTTCAGGTCGCAAAAATTGCATGCCTCAAAGATAATCAGATAAAAAAAGGATGCGTGAAAATTATTGAATTCTACCGTCGGTCATGGTCAATTTTCGGTCTGCCTGATCCGCCAATTTTTCATTGTGGGTCACGATAACAAAAGTTTGATTGAATTCATTTCTTAAATCAAAGAATAGTTGATGCAATTCTTCTGCGTGTTTGCTGTCCAAATTTCCGGAAGGCTCATCGGCTAAAATGATGGCGGGGTTGTTCATCAGCGCTCTAGCGACAGCTATGCGTTGTTGCTCACCTCCAGAAAGTGCATTGGGTTTGTGCTGCGCTCTGTCAACCACATCAAGCCTTTTCATAATTTCTAAAGCCTTTTCTTTGGCTTGCTGGCTTGGCTGTCCTTTGATGAGTGCAGGCAACATGATGTTTTCAATGGCTGTAAACTCTGGCAATAGGTTGTGGAACTGAAAAACAAATCCAATTTCTTTGTTGCGAAATGCGTTGAGTGCTTGATTTTTTAGTGCAAAGATGGACTGACCGTTAAAAAGGATTTCTCCTTGATCGGGCAGGTCCAAAGTTCCCAAGATTTGCAAGAGAGTTGATTTACCTGCACCAGAAGCACCGACAATGGCCATGATTTCTCCCTGGTTAATGGTGAAATTGACCCCTTTAAGAACTTCCAAAGGGCCATAGGACTTTCTAATATTTTTGATCTCAATCACAATTGCAAAGTAAAGGAGGATTTCCCTTACCTTCGCAAGCGTAATTTTATTACCATGAACATT
This sequence comes from Flavobacteriales bacterium, assembly GCA_947457325.1. Classification (GTDB taxonomy): domain Bacteria; phylum Bacteroidota; class Bacteroidia; order Flavobacteriales_D; family Sanyastnellaceae; genus CAMCTV01. The sequence goes on from CANGVU010000105.1 coordinate 5,416, forward strand.
CACGAGTATCAAGGAAAAAGTATTTTGGCCAAGTACGGTGTTGCCGTGCAGCGCGGATATGTAGCAGAAACGCCTGAAGAGGCCAAGAATGCTGCTGTAAGATTAAAAGAAGAAACCGGCACAGGATGGTTTGTTGTGAAAGCGCAAATCCATGCAGGAGGAAGAGGTAAAGGAACAGTTACCGAAACAGGTTCTCGCGGCGTTGTACTAGCCAAGAGCGTTGATGAAGTGCCTGAGAAAGCCCAAGCAATTTTGGGAGGCCATTTGGTCACTTTGCAGACCAAGGCTGAAGGAAAGTTAGTCA
>CANGVU010000106.1 GCA_947457325.1 Flavobacteriales bacterium
TCACCATGCCACAAACCCTAATGGGCTTGCTCAGCGCAGCGTAAACTTGTCCTACCGTTAGCTCTTCTGTACTGCGATAACCGTATTGCTGATACAGAAATTCAATGGCATTTGGAAGCGCTTGTTTACCGTCAGATTCCAATTCAAAAAGCAATTGATGGGTTTTGTTTTTTAGCTCAATGAGCAATCCACCAATAACTTTTTTGTAAAAAGTAATTTGATCTATCCATTTTTCATGAGCGATATTGTCAATGTTCTTGATGAATACAATATCACTGTTGAGTTCTTGTAAATTTTTAATGAGTGCGCCGTGACCAGCGGGTCTAAAAATGATGTCATTGTTTTTATCACGGGCAAAATTGCGCTCTCCTTTTAAAGCAGGAGTATCAGTCTGGGGATCTTGATAACTGAATTCAATGTTTAGATCGGACAGGTCATGAAACGCCAAAATTGATGACTTGGCTTGTTCAAATAAATCAGTAATTTCCGGAGAAATGGTGAAGTGAAAATGAAATGACCCATTTTCATTTTCAATGTAGGTTAACCCTTCTCTTATCTGTTCTTCCAACGCTGTTCGATGCCCATTAGGAGTTTGGTGGAAGGGGATCAGCGCCTTGGGTAACTGAGTGAATTTTATCTCTTCTGAAATGAAAGAAAGAATCTCAGACCATTGATCATTGTCCACCATCTGCTCTAAATTCTTTCCATTTTCTCGAAATAACTTCAATAGATTTTCATAGAATGGAAATTCTTTGAACCTAATAATGAATTCTTCTGCCAAGGAATCAGTATCAAATGCTTGAATGGCACTGAGGTGCTTGAACATTCTGGTAGCTGCTCCAGATGCAGGGATAAAAAGGGATTTTTGAAGTGACTTGTTTTTGTTAAATAAGTCAATGAAATAATTACATTCAATTGGTGAAAGAGATTCTATGCCATCCCCCAGAATACAAGGCTTTTCAATTTTAGTCGCGGAAATGGAGTGTAAAATGTTTTCCAATTGTTGAACAAATTGGGAAGGATCCAAATTGCGTAGTTCTAATTTCTTATTGTCTTCAGCACTCAGTTGCATAAGTTCAAATGTACAATAAAACCGCCGGGAAGAACTAGGTTCATTCACCGGCGGCCTCCACCATCCTCATCTCACCAAAGTATTTTATCTCTGTAATTAATACAATTACAATGATTGTACGAGAGCAGAAATAAAAAGGTTTCAAAAAAAGATTATTTTTTGGCAAAATTCCAGGAATCCCGCAAAGCGTCACTTGTAGAACGTTTTGTTTCCCATCCTAAAATGTTTTTGGCTTTGCTGGCGTTGGCCCAAATTTGCTCAACATCTCCAGGTCTTCTCTCACTCCATTCATATGGGATTGCGACCCCATTGATGGATTCAAAATTTTGAATAATGGACAATACTGAATCTACTTTGCCTTGTCCTAGATTGAAGGCTTGACAAGTTCCATTTTGACCAAACACCCACCGCAGTGCAGCAACATGTGCCTCAGCCAAATCCATGACGTGAATATAGTCCCGCAGACATGTTCCGTCAGGTGTGTTGTAATCTTTACCAAATATCTTTAGCACTCTCTCTCCTTTAGCAGCTTGATTTACAAGCGGCAGTAGGTTGTTGGGTATACCCAATGGCAATTCACCAATGTTGCCAGAGGGATGGGCACCTATGGGGTTGAAATAACGCAACAAGGCAGCATTGAAATGGATGTTTTCTGTGCAATAGGATTGAATGCAATCCTCACCCAACTGTTTGGTTTCACCATACGGAGATGCGGCTTTCTTGAATGGCGTATCTTCTGTAACAGGGTTGTCATCGGGCTCTCCATAAACCGTTGCGCTGCTTGAAAATACCAGGTTGTTGACTCCCGCATCTTTCATGCACTCCAGCATCACTTCCAGTGATCCCATGTTGTTCTTCATGTATTTTTGGGGTTCAAGCACGGATTCTGCTACTGATTTAAAAGCAGCAAAATGGATAACACCATGAATGGGGTATTGCTCAAAGATTGATTTGACTTGTTCTTTATTACAACAATCGTATGGATGGAAAACAAGTTTTTCTTGGATAATGTTTTCAATACCATGTACCATTTCCATGCTTGTATTGCTCAAGTTATCTACAATGATGGGCTTTAATCCTGCTTGATGCAATGCAACGGCCGTGTGTGAACCAATGAATCCAGCACCTCCAGTTATTAAGATATTTTTCTCCATGCTTATATAGCCCAATGATTAGCGATAATAACCCAATTGATGAAAGTGCCCAATGCAAAACCAGCATAGACCTGAGCATGTGTGTGGGCTTCTAATTTTACTCTGCTGTATCCCGTTAAGGCAGCCATAAAAATGGTAACTATGGCTATCATAGTAACATCGGCCATGTGCACAGACTTTAGTGCTAGTAGACTGCCAAATACGCCTCCTTGTCCCAACATATGTACGCTTATTTTCCAGTATTGATTGATGAGTAAAGAAACCATGAGAGAGAGAATAACAGCCAAAACGAAGGAAAACACTTCCTTGGGGAGGATAGGTCCTTGCCATCTTAACAATGAATAGGAGATGCAATAATAAAAAATAACGAGGAGATAGGGGCCAAGGCGTTCTTTACGCTCTCTGAGCTCAATTCCGCTAACCATTCCGTACTTGATCATGAACAATATACTCACCGCGGGTGCTATGATGTTGATGATGAGCAATGCAAGTACAAAAGCATCGGCGTTGGTTGGCGCAATAAAGTATGGGTCCATCCAACGAACGATCACGTAAATCAAAAGCGGCATCCACAATGGATGAAAAAGAATGGATAAAAACTGGGCTACTCGATAAATTAACGTCATAGTTCTTTTCTTAGTCTAGCTACGGGAATGCCCAATTGTTCTCTGTATTTTGCCACTGTCCTTCGCGCAATGTTGTATCCTTTTTGATTGAGGATTTCCATTAATTTTTCGTCAGGTAGCGGTTTTCTCTTGGGCTCTTGTTCGATGGCGTCTTTTAATATTTGTTTGATTTCCCTTGAGCTGGCCTCTTCGCCATCGTCTGTTGTCAATCCTTCTGAAAAGAAATATTTCAATAAGTAGGTGCCGAAAGGTGTCTGAATGTACTTGCTGTTGGCCATTCTGCTGATGGTGGAAATGTCCATGTTTACCCGATCCGCAATATCTTTCAGAATCATGGGTTTCAATTTGGATTCATCGCCGTCCAAGAAAAATGAGCGCTGGTGCTCAATGATGGCTTCCATGCAAACCAACAGGGTTTGGTTGCGCTGATGTATAGCATCGATGAACCACTTGGCAGCATCTATTTTTTGCTTGACAAATTGTACTGCCTCTTTCTGCGTTTTGTCTTTTTTGCCAACTTTTGCATAATGGCTCAGCATGTCTTTGTATTGCGGGCTGATGCGCAAATCCGGAGCGTTCTTTCCATTCAAACTGAGCTTTAACTCCTCGTTGTCATTGGCAAGCAAAAAGTCAGGCGTGATGTGTGGTACTTCTTTGTTGGTATCTGAACCAGCATTACCGGGTTTAGGATTGAGGTGCAGAATCAAATCAATGGCTGGTTTAATGTCATCCAATGTTTGGTTCAATCGCTGTGCTATTTTCTCAAAGTGCTTTTTGGTGAATTCATCGAAATATTTGGAAACAATAATTTGCGCAGTTTTGTTGACCTCGTCTTTTTTCTCGGCGCGTTTGATTTGAATCAACAAACATTCTTGAAGATTTCTTGCGCCAATTCCAGGTGGATCCAATGATTGGATTTGACGGAGTGCTTCTTCCAATTGCACAATTTCAGTGGTGATGCCTTGAGCAAATAGCAAATCGTTTCCGATTGACGCTAAATCTCGGCGCAAATAACCATCATCATCTAAATTGCCGATTAGGTAATCCGCAATCATCATTTCCTCTTCAGTCAATTCAAGGAAATGCAATTGCTGATACAATAAATCTTGAAAAGAGTTGCCTTGACCTATGGGTGTTTGGCGCTCTTCAATGTCCTTTCCTTGGTTATTGACTTGTGTTTTGTAATCAGGAGTGTCTTCATCAAAATAATCCTCTAGATTGATTTCAATATCATCATTGTCATTGTCGATATTGTCATCTTGATCCATTTCATCCTGATCATCTCTTTCCATTTCTTCATCACCTTCTTCCAATGCCGGATTGTCTTGCAATTCATCTTTGATGCGTTGTTCCAAGTCCATGGTTGAAACTTGCAACAGCTTCATCAATTGAATCTGCTGAGGAGATAGTTTTTGCTGTAATTTGAGTTGTAGATTTTGCTTTAACATGTCCTTCCAAAGGTAGGGATAAATAAAAAAAACCGCATCAGCGGTTTTTAATAAATCGGGGTTTGAACTTTTATTCTTTTACCCAATGCTCGTTGACTTTCTTCAATTTAATAATGGCCATTGCACCTTGCTGGAAATTGCCGGGAACGTTCGTATTGGCAATGATGTCATTTCCTGCACTGTCTTTGATGCTGTAGGATAGCTTGGTCAATCTGCGTTGGTTATCAAATTCTGGGTTGTAAATGAAATTTAGACCTTGAACTTTAAGATCTTCATGAATCTGCCATAGTGCACCACGGTCTGTTTGACCATTGATGGTAATTTGAATAGGGTTGTTGCTTTGTGCAAAAGCATTGAATGTCATTAAGGCAAGCACTAAGGCGAATAAATTTTTCACTTGAATGTTTTTTTGTTTCATACAATATTAGAAGATTTCCTAGGGAATTGCAATTATTTTCGCAAAAAAATATTACGATGGCAAAAGTGAATAAAGAATGGGAAAATAAAGTCATGGACGATTTGTTTTCCAAGGATGACGATAAAGTTAGAAAGGCAATAGAGGCATTGCAGGAGCATCCTCAAGTACATTTCATTTCGCCATTGATTTCAGTTTTTATTCACTCTGGTGAAGGTGATCTGAAAAATGAATTGCGTGATATTTTGAATACCGTTAAAGTTTCTGGTTTTGAAGAGGAATTCATGAAGGCTTTGCGTAATACTGAATGGAAAGCGCATTATGGTCAAATCATGGCATTTATGTGGAACTGTGGAGGCAATCCAAAGGATCATGTCAAAGAATTGATTCAAATTGGAATCAATGGAGGTATGGAAACAATTCTTGAATGCTACTCAGTCATGGAAGTCATGGATGGCCCATTGTCAGAAGAACAGCTGATTGAATCTCAAACTTTTTTGCATGAGCAATTCAAGCAAATGCCAGAAGGTCATCCCAAACAAATTGTGGCTATGATTTCCAATCTTTTGGCAGAGAAGGAAATTGAGGATTAACGCATGATGGTGATGTTGCCATGAATTGTTTTGGCCTCTTTGTTTTTCCCTTTGAATCTTAGGCTATAGGAGTATACACCATTGGGAGCGTAGTATTGTCCCGTTTGATTCACGTCACCCAACCAAGGTTGGTCAGGATCGTTGCTATAATGTACAACTTGACCCCATCGGTTAAAGATGGTGAGTTCATACAATTCAACATTCTCCATGACCAAACCAAAGCCATCATTGATTCCATCTCCATTGGGCGTAAATCCAGAAGGAATGTAATAGTAAGCAGGTGCAGTAACAGTGAACTCTTGATGGTCTGTGCATCCGGCATCGTTCACCACTGTAAGTTCTACCGTGTAGGCATCTAATCCGTCAAACTCGTGTATGAACAAGGTATCTTGCGTGGTATAA